>DASYIM010000192.1:0-2622 GCA_035997625.1 Gemmatimonadaceae bacterium | reverse complement strand
CGCGAGCATCGAGTGCTCTATCGCCGACAACGGTCCCGGCATTCCAGCGGCGCAGATTCCACGGCTCTTTGGAAAATTCTGGCAAGCCAAGAGGGGCGATGGTCGCGGGGTAGGACTTGGCCTCGCCATCGCCAAAGGCATTGTCGAGGCTCACGGGGGCACGATCTCCGTCGAGAGCGAAGAGGGGCGGGGCACAGTGTTCTCATTCGCACTGCCCATTTGGACGGCGGAGAGCGCGCGATTTGACACCACCCAGTTCACCGTCCCATCGCGCGAAATCCAGCCGATCCTGGCACCGGTGGCTGAAAGGCGCGTCCAGGAGCCACGGGTCTAGCTGCTCCGCCATGAGTCTTCGCGCCCGACGTTGTGCAGCGAAGCGGCTATTCGAGTGCGATCGCAAGACAAGGATGCCCGCGTCCGATTGGTGCTCGCTAGTTTGGCGGCATGTCAGCGACTCGACAGGCGATGGGAGCGCGCGGAGAGCGCGTCGCGGAGAAGTGGCTTCGCGTTCACGGCTGGGCCATCGCCGAGCGAAGATTCAGGAACGGCCATCGTGACATCGACCTCGTAGCGATCCGGCCGGAGCCCGGCGGCGCGGCGCGGACAGTCGCCTTCGTCGAGGTAAAGACCCGAAAAACCAACGAGTTTGGGGGACCAGTCAGCGCCGTGAATTGGAGAAAGCAGCGCGAGCTGAGCCGTTCGGCCAAAGTGTGGATGTCGCGCTTTCAGAAGCCGGGCGACACCTTCCGATTCGATGTGATCGGAGTCATTCTTGGAGCGGAGAATGTCAGAATCCAGCACATCGAGAATGCGTTTCTCCTGGCGTCGAATTGATGTCTGCGGCGACCCCGGACGGGCTGAGATTTTCTTTTCAGAATTCTTGCTTTCGCTGGAGTGTTTTCGTATTTTGTTCGGGTGCCGGCCCGACAGGAATTTCTGGGCGCGGGCTCGACTCGAGGGACCGCAATCCTACCTGCCAACCAGGTTAAACCGTCTAACGACAAGGTGAAGAGAGATGGCCGTATCGACCGTTAACGAGGACAAGAAAAAGGCGCTGAACCTGGCGATTGCCCAGATCGAAAAGAACTGCGGCAAGGGCGCCATCATGAAGATGGGCTCGTCCGATCGCGTTCGCGTCGAATCGATTTCTACCGGTGCCATCAACCTCGATGCCGCGATCGGTGTCGGCGGAATCCCGCGGGGACGCGTGACCGAGATCTACGGTCCGGAATCGAGCGGCAAGACCACCCTCTGCCTCCACGTCGTCGCCAATGCCCAGCGCGCGGGCGGAGTGGCCGCTTATATCGACGCCGAGCACGCGCTCGATACCGACTATGCCCAGAAGCTCGGGGTCGATGTGGAGAGCCTCCTCGTTTCCCAGCCGGACACCGGCGAGCAGGCGATGGAGATTTGCGAGATCCTCGTCCGCTCGGGCGCGGTCGATGTCGTCGTCATCGACTCGGTCGCCGCTCTGGTGCCGAAAGCGGAAATCGAGGGCGATATGGGCGACTCCCACATGGGTCTCCAGGCGCGTCTCATGAGCCAGGCGCTGCGCAAGCTGACGGGTGCCATCGCCCGCTCCAAGACGTCGGTGATCTTCATCAACCAGCTGCGCGAGAAGATCGGCGTCATGTTCGGCAACCCTGAGACCACGACCGGTGGTAAGGCGCTCAAGTTCTACGCGTCGGTGCGTCTCGACATCCGCCGCATCGCACCGGTGAAGGAGAAGGAAGAGGTCATCGGCTCGCACGTGCGGGTGAAGGTTGTGAAGAACAAGGTCGCGCCGCCGTTCAAGCAGGCCGAGTTCGACATCATGTACGCCGAGGGCATCAGCCACGCCTCGCTGGTACTCGACATCGCCGCTGAATCGGGCATCATCGACAAGTCTGGCGCCTGGTACAGCTACGGCGCACAGAGAATCGGTCAGGGCCGCGAGAATGCGAAAATGTATCTCAAGGACAATCCGGCGCTTCTCTCCGAGGTCGAGGAGAAAGTGAAGACCGTCCTCGGGATCAAGCCTCCGGCTCCGGGCGAGACCGAGGTCGAGCTGGCGGATTGACGCGACCGACAGCGTACAACTACGCGCTGAATCTTCTTTCGGCGCGTCCTTACGCGGTCAGGGCGCTGCATCGAAAACTGATCCAGAAGGAATACCCGGCGGCGGACGCGGATGACGCGATCCGCCGCCTTGTCGATAACGGCCTGCTCAATGACGAGAAATACGCGGAGCAGTACGCCCGATCGAAAATCCTGAGCACCGGCGCGTCCAAGCGGCGGCTAACCCAGGACCTGTATCGCAAGGGAATCAAGGGCGAGGTGGCTACGACCGCCATCGCCAATGTTATCGCCGACGAAGAGATCGATACCGCAGTGGTGATCGAGCAGGTCGCGCGCAAGAAACTCGCGCAGCTCGGAGATCTCGAGCCGCTGGTTCTGCGGCGGCGGCTCTTCGGGTTTCTCGCTCGGCGGGGTTATGACGTTGATGAGATCAAGCGCGTCGTGGCCTCTCTGACTTAGAGACTGTCGCCGGTACGTCGGACGGGGGCCCTCTCCGGCCGCACACTCGCTTGGTCGGAGCCCCTAACAACACTCCCTCGCTCCGCTCGGTCGCGGGTCTCCTCC
>DASYIM010000191.1:0-4997 GCA_035997625.1 Gemmatimonadaceae bacterium | reverse complement strand
TCGTCGCTGCCAAGTACGAGCATGCACGAGCTCCAGCAAGACCTGGTGGTCATTCGATGATAGATGCCAACTGTCGCGCGCGCCAGACGCAGGGGCAATCCGGTCACTGACCTTGTTGGCACAGGTCCGGAATCCGAACTTTGTGCTTCGCGCACGTTCGCTAAATCAGTCAACCTGTATGCACTCATGTTCTCCCTGATCGGCATCGTCATCGTGGTGGTGGGATTCGTCCTCAGGATTAATCCGCTCCTCGTTGTAACAGTTGCCGGTCTGGCGACAGGTGTCGCCGGCGGCTTGGGCCCGCTGGAAGTCGTCGCGGCGTTCGGCAAGGCGTTCATCTCCAGCCGTTACGTAGCGATCGTCTGGCTGGTCCTCCCGGTTATCGGCCTGCTCGAGCATGCCGGCCTCAAGGAGCGCGCGCGGGCTGTGGTTTCGCGACTGCAGACCGCGACGACATCACGGGTGCTGCTCGCGTATTTCGCAATTCGCCAGCTCACCGCGGCTCTTGGCCTGACGTCGTTGGGCGGTCACCCTCAGATGGTGAGACCCCTGATCGCGCCGATGGCCGAGGGTGCGGCGGAGAACAGGTACGGCGAGCTGCCGCCGGAGATTCGCAATCAAATCCGGGCGAATGCCGCCGCCGTCGACAACATTGCCCTGTTCTTTGGCGAGGACATCTTCATCGCCATCGGATCGATTCTGCTGATTCGTGGATTTCTCGACCAGAACGGAATTCACGTCGAGCCGGCCAACCTCGCCATCTGGGCAATTCCGACGGCTATCTGCGCGCTGATTATTCACTGTACGCGCCTTTTGCTGCTCGAGGGGAAGTTGCGGCGACGTCTGGTGAAGAAGCCCCCGGACGCGTGATTACCCTCGAGCATGTTTATTGGCTCACCGGCGCGATGATGGCCGGGGTCGCGATGATCAATGCCAGCGATGCGAGCAATCCCAGGCGCGCCAACAACACCGCCTTTTGGGGGATTTACGCCGTCACGTTCCTTGTCGGTTCATACCTGCCGGACCTGGTCAATGGATTTCTGGTGATTGCGATGGTGATCGCCGCCAGCGTGCGGGGGCTCGGCCAGGGAAAGGGAGAAGCGGCATCGCGAGCGGAGCGTGAGGCCAGCGCGAATCGGTGGAGAAACAAGCTCTTCATACCAGCCCTGACCATACCAATCGTGACTGTCCTGGGTACGCTGGTGTTCAAGCGGATCTCGATCAACGGCTCGCCGCTGGTCGACGTCAAGCAGGTTACCGTCATCTCTCTGGCGATCTCCACGATAGTTGCCCTGGCAATTGGAATGCTGATGCTGCGACCACCGTTGCTGGCACCCATTCGTGAGGCGCGACGACTTCTCGACGCAGTGGGCTGGGCGGCGGTGCTGCCGCAAATGCTGGCGGCGCTCGGCGCATTGTTCGCGCTGGCCGGCGTAGGCAACGTGGTGAGCGGGATCGCGCAGCGGTGGATTCCACTCGACCACCCGTTCGCAGTCGTGACGACCTACGCAATTGGAATGGCTGTGTTCACAATGATCATGGGCAATGCGTTCGCCGCGTTCCCTGTGATGACGGCGGGGATCGGCTTGCCGTTGATAGTCCACAAATTCGGCGGTGACCCGACGATCATGGCGGCGATCGGAATGCTTTCCGGTTTTTGCGGCACGCTGATGACGCCAATGGCGGCAAACTTCAACATTGTGCCGACCGCCCTTCTCGAGCTGCCCGACGAAAATGCGGTGATCAAGGTCCAGATTCCTACCGCATTGATACTGCTCGGCGCGAACATCCTGTTGATGAACCTCCTGGTATTCCGCCGTTGATCGGGAGCTCCCTGACAGAAACCCTCGCATCCGGCTTCGCGGGGCTGGCCCTCTCGCACCTGACGCGTGAGTACCCGAACAAGCTCGATCAGGTGCTCCACGGAAAGGCGGATCTCCTGCCTCCGCGCGAGCTGCATCCAGTTTTCTTCGGCAGCTTCGACTGGCATTCATGCGTGCACGGCTACTGGCTACTCGCTACCGTGGTGCGATTGTTTCCAAAGATCGAACACTCGGCGGCGATCAACGATCTGCTGGACAGGCAGCTGACGCCGGCGAAGGTGAAGGGCGAGCTCGCTTACATGGCGCGCGCAGCCCCGACGTTCGAGCGTCCATATGGGTGGGCATGGCTGCTCATGCTGGCGGCGGAGCTGAATCGCCACGACAGCGAGCGAGGCAATCAGTGGAGCGAGGCCGTGAGCCCCCTCGCCGATGCTTTCAGCGAACGGTTTCAGAACTTCCTTCCGAAAGCGACGTACCCGACCCGTGTCGGCACCCACTTCAACAGCGCATTCGCGATCACGCTGGCGCTGGAGTACTCCGAAGTCTGCAGCAGGGATTCACTCCGCGAAACACTGGTGGCGAAGGCGAAGGCATGGTTTCGCCACGACGTTGATTGCCAGGCCTGGGAACCGGGCGGTGATGATTTTCTTTCCAGCGCGCTGATGGAAGCTGAATGCATGCGACGAGTTCTCACTCCGGTGGGATTTTCCAGCTGGCTCGACCGGTTTCTGCCACGCCTTGCCGTCAAGGAGCCCGCCAGCCTGTTCACCCCGGCAACCGTGAGCGACCGCAGCGATGGCAAGATCGCGCACCTCGATGGACTGAATCTGAGTCGGGCCTGGTGCTGGAGATCGATCGCTCAATCCTGGCCAGACAGCGATCCGCGGAAAGCGATTGCGCAGGAAGCAGCGGAGGAGCATCTTGCCGCGAGCCTGCCCCACGTTAGCGGCGATTACATGGGGGAACACTGGCTGGCGACCTTCGCTCTCCTGGCGGTGTTATGACCCGACGTTGGGCGCTCGGCGCTCTATTCGTCGCGATCGCGGCAATAGCGACAGGATACGCGGGAGCCTTCAGCGACACTGGAGCGCCATCGTGGGCACCCTGGCTGCTGGCGCTGGGGATTCCCGTAGCCTTGGGCGCGGTGATGATTCTTGGCGCCGTGCGAGGAGCCCGGGGCATTGGCGCGCTGAAATTTCCGTTCGCTTTCGTGATACTGGTTCTGGTGATCGGCTTCGGTGCGGCCCTCGTGTTACCATCAACCGACGGTCCGCTGAGCAGGCTGTGGCTTGGTCTGCCTGCTCGGGCAGCGATCGTGATCTATGGTGTTGGGTTGCTGCCGATCATCATCCTGCCAGTCGCTTACGCCATGACGTTCGAGGAGATGACACTCTCGGCTCAGGATCTCGAGCGCGTCCGCGCGATGGCCCGTGAGAGCGAGCTCGTCGAGCGCGATCTTGCCAGAGAATCCATCCCTCGCGACTCCCAATGATGCACATACCTGGAACGAGCGCGCTCGCCCAAGTCACGATGCCAACCGCGGCGCAGCCTGTGGTGATCGCCGTCGGGCTCATCTATTTCGCGGTGATCATTGGGATCAGCGTTTGGGCGGCGCGGCGAACGCGGACGGCAAACGATTTCTTCGTTGCCGGGAAGGGCATCGGGTTGGTTGCGCTTACCATTGCTTCCGTATCGGTGTCCGTTTCCGGATTCGCTTTCATCGGTGGTCCAGGTCTGATCTACGCCGTGGGACTTGGTGCGATGTACATCGTGCTTCCGGCGGCGGTCACGAACGTCATGGGCGCGTGGGTGCTGGCCAAGCGGATGCGCCTGCTGGCCGAAGCGCGGCGCCTGATCACCATTCCCGACGCAATCGGCGCCCGCTACAAGTCGCGCGCGGCGCAGGGCCTCTCGGCGGTGGCGATCCTCGTCGGGATCATCGGCTACATGGCGACCAACGCGTTGGCGATGGGCGTAGTGATCAACGCCATCTTCGGCGTCGGCCTGAGCTGGGGAATCTGGATCGGGATGGGTGTTACGCTCGCCTACTCGGCGTCGGGCGGCATCCTCGCCGGCATTTACAATGACGTGTTTCAGGGAACGCTGATGGCGGTGGCGTCGGTTCTCGTCTTTCTGTTCGTGCTCGGCTTCGGCGGCGGACTGGGCGACATCTCACGCACCATTCTCGCACACGATCCGGCGTTCCTCGGGCCGTGGGGCCGATTGACCCCGCTGGCCGCTCTGTCCTTCTTCTTCGTTTTTTCGATGGGCTCGCTCGGGCAGCCGCAGGCGGTGCACAAGTACTACATGCTCCGAGACCCGTTGCAGCTCAAATGGTATCCTCTGCTCAAGACCCTTGGACTGGTTCTGGTGCTGCTGCTGTATTTCAGCGTCGGAATCGGGGTGAAGGCGTTCGTTCTCGATGGCAGACTGGCGCCTCTCGCCAGTCCAGATCAGGCGACGCCAACTCTCCTGCTCAACGTCACGCCCATTATTCTGGCGGCTCTCGTCTTCTCCGGCGTTGCGGCGGCGACGATGAGCGCGGCCAACTCACTGATAAACATAGGCGCCGCGATCGTTACTCATGACCTGCCGGTTGCGCTCGGGCGGAAGGTCGGTAACGAGCTGAAGTGGGGAAGGATCGCAACGATTCTGATCGCCGTGGCCGCGGCGATTACGGCACAGCGCTCGGGTACAATGGTCGCGTTTCTCGGAATTTTCGGCTGGGGACTCTTTGCATCCACGCTGGTGCCGGCACTCGCAGTGGGATTGAACTGGCAGGGTGCGACTCGCGCTGGAGCCATCGCGTCGATTGCAACTGGCCTGATCGTTACTCTGGCGCTGGAGACGACCGCCTATTGGAAGGTCTTCACCTTCCCGGCCGGAGTGACGGCCTCCGCGGTGGCAATGGTCTCGTCCTTCCTCGTCTTTTTCGTAGTATCCTGGCTCACGCGTGACACCGCTGCCGCGGCGATCGATCCGGATATCCAGCTGGTGATGGAGATCTAGCTATTCAGTTGCCGGCTTCGCGTCGTGTTTTGTCGCCATCACGCGAACGCTTTTGATGTTCACAAACTCCCGGATGCCGAACTCGCCGAGCTCGCGGCCGAAGCCGGAGTTCTTCACGCCGCCGAAGGGGAGCCGCGCGTCCGAGACGACCATTCCATTTATGAA
>DASYIM010000190.1:0-21694 GCA_035997625.1 Gemmatimonadaceae bacterium | reverse complement strand
GCGATGGCGTGAACGGCGATCTGACGATTGCGACTCGCGTTTCCCACCCTCGTGCCTGCCTCCGCCGCTACGGGGATTCGCCTCAGCACCACGGTTTGCTTTGGCCCTCGCTCGCCCTCGCTCATCGGCTTTCCGCGCGCGGATGGCGGCGATGCGATCCTTGATCGGGACCTCGAGACGCCCTTCGGGTCGAGCGTTGTAATCGAAGTCTGGAAGCGTAACCTGAGGGAGCTGTTTCCCGATCGCCTTTTCGATTGCGCGCAAGTCGTCGCGCTCGTCCGGCGCTACAAACGTAAACGCCTCGCCAACCTCGCCCGCGCGGGCGGTGCGGCCAACCCGGTGGATGTAATCATCCGGAGCCTGCGGCACATCGAAGTTTACGACGTGGCCCAACGCTTCAATGTCGATCCCCCGCGCCGCAATGTCGGTGGCAACCAGAACCTTGTACTGGCCATTCTTGAATCCAGCGAGCGCGGCGGTGCGTTGAGCCTGTGATCGGTTGCCGTGAATTCGCTCCGCCTTGATACCCCGCTTCACCAGTTGCTCGGCAAGCCGGTTGGCCCGGTGCTTCGTACGCGTGAACACGAGCGCCTGAGACATCTCTCCGCGGTTGAGAAGAGCCAGCAGCAAATCTTTCTTCAAATCCTGAACAACCGGATACACGGCCTGGGTGATACCAACCGCCGGCAGCGAGCGCCGGCCAAGGTCGATCAACAACGGGTTCCGCAACATCTCTCGCGTGAGCGCGGCAATCGGCGGTGGCATCGTCGCGCTGAAAAACAATGTCTGGCGCTTCGTAGGAACGTGCTTCAGGATCCGTTTGATGTCCGGAAGGAACCCCATGTCGAGCATCCGGTCAGCTTCGTCGAGAACGAGGAATTCCACGTTCTTGAGATTCGCGTACGGGGCGTTGAGATGATCGAGCAGTCGTCCCGGAGTTGCGACCAGCACATCAACGCCAGCCCGCATTGCGTGTTCCTGCGGCGCCATTCCGACGCCGCCATAGATGGCGGCTGCCGTCACGGGGGTATGCACTGCCATCGCGTCGAGCGCCGCGAGAATCTGCGCGGCGAGCTCGCGAGTCGGGGTTAGCACGAGCGCGCGGGTTTTGCCGCGCGGGCTCGCAATGAGCTGGTTAAGAATTGGAAGCAGGAAGGCAGCAGTTTTTCCACTGCCGGTCATGGCACAAGCGAGAATATCGCGGCCTTCCAAGGCCGCTGGTATCGACTCGGATTGAATTGGAGTGGGACGCTGGAAACCGAGCTCCTTTAGTCCTTTTTGGAGGCTCGGATGAAGCTTTAATGAAGTAAAGGGCAGATAAGCACAGGAAAGAGAGAGTCGCTGGTCGTGACCGCCAGATCTTATTATCGGCGAACGAGCTTCTTGTAAGCTATTCGATGTGGCTGATCGGCGTCGGGTCCCTTCCGCTTCTTCAGATCCTCGATGTAGCTCTGGTAGTTCCCCTCGAACCAAACGGTCTCCGAATTTCCCTCGAAGGCGAGGATGTGGGTCGCGATACGGTCGAGGAACCAGCGGTCGTGCGTGATTACGACAGCGCAGCCCGGGAAATCTGCCAGCGCCTCCTCGAGCGCCCGCAACGTATCGACGTCGAGATCGTTCGTCGGCTCGTCGAGCAGCAGCAGGTTGCCGCCCGATTTCAGGAGCTTGGACAGGTGAAGCCGATTTCTCTCTCCACCCGAGAGATCGCCCACTTTTTTCTGTTGATCCGCTCCCTTGAAATTGAGCTGCGCCAGATACGCCCGGGTCTGCATCTCACGCTTCCCGACCATGATGATGTCGTTGCCTTCGCTCACTTCCTTGTAGACAGTATTCGCGTCGTTCAGCTCACGCGATTGATCGACGTAAGCGAGCTGCACGGTATCGCCAACCACGAGTGAGCCGCCGTCCGCCTTCTCCTTGCCAACGATCATTCTGAAGAGCGTCGTCTTGCCGGCTCCGTTGGGCCCGATGATACCGACAATCCCGCCGCGCGGCAGCGAGAATGAGAGATCATCGAACAGCACTGTGTCGCCGTACGCCTTTTTGAGCCCTTTGGCGATCACGACATCGTTGCCGAGTCGCGCCGGCGGCGGGATGACGATCTCGTTCTGCATCACCTTCTCGCCTTCGGCAGCCGTCGCCAGCTCTTCGTACTTCTGGATACGCGCCTTGCTCTTCGTTTGCCGCGCCCGTGGGGACATCCTCACCCACTCCAGCTCTCGCTCGAGTGTCCGCTGACGCGCCGACGCCTGCTTCTCTTCCTGCGCCAGACGCGTCCGCTTCTGCTCCAGCCACGCGGTATAGTTCCCTTCGTAAGGAATTCCCGCACCGCGATCGAGCTCGAGGATCCAGCCGGCAACGTTGTCGAGGAAATAGCGGTCGTGCGTTACAGCCACCACCGTTCCTGGAAACTCCGCGAGATATCTCTCCAGCCACGCCACTGATTCGGCGTCCAGATGGTTGGTCGGCTCGTCGAGCAGCAGCATGTCCGGCTCCTCGAGCAGTGTCCGGCACAGCGCCACACGACGTCGCTCACCTCCGGACAGCTTGCTGACATCCGCATCCGGTGCCGGAAGTCGCAGCGCGTCCATCGCGATCTCGATCTTGCGATCGATGTCCCACGCATTGCTGGCGTCAATTCGCTCCTGCACTTTCGCCTGCTGATCGAGAAGCTTCGTCATCTCGCCGTCTGACATTGGCTCGGCAAACTTGTTGGAGATGTCCTCGAACTTTTTCAGCAGGTCCCGCACGGGCTTTACCGCGAGATCGACATTTTCCTTGACGTTCTTCGAGGCGTCCAGCTGTGGTTCCTGCGACAGGTAGCCGATGCTGGTCCCTTCGTGCGGCCACGCCTCACCCTGAAAATCGTGATCGACGCCGGCCATGATGCGAAGCAGTGAGGATTTGCCGGCACCGTTGGCGCCGAGGACGCCGATTTTGGCGCCGGGATAAAAAGACAACCAGATCCCGCGCAGAATCTCCCGCGACGGCGGGACGACTTTGCGCAGATCCTTCATTACGTAGATGAATTGAGGAGGCATCCGGGAAATTTATCGCACCGAAGGCCCAGTACTGCCCCAAAGTGCAATGGCTCATTGCCCGCGCTCTCGGGCATTGTGGACCATCTCCTCCAGCGCTGCGTCCAACAGTGATCGCTCCAGCCGCTGCCACGTGCATTGCACGTGGCTTTCTCTTCCTGACTATCGTGGGACCGGGGATCGCCGCTGGTCAGACGGGAACCCCTGCGGACTCGCTCGCCCTCATCACATCGATGGGTTTCCCGACGCGCTACCACTGGTACGCGGGCGGATTGGTCGGCTCCGACCGTCGCGTCGAAGGAAACGCCGAAGTCGCCGGCGAAGGACTGGTCGGCATGTATCGAGACCTCAAGCAGCCCTCGGCCGGGATGCTCGGATATGCGGTCGAAGGCTATGCAGGGAAACTCGCCGGCGAAGGCGATGGCGGGCTGCGCGCCCTCGTCACGATTCGCGCGCTCCGTCTCGCCCTCGGCGAGGACTTCTCGTTCCGCGATGGAACCCACGACTTCATCATCCGATTCGAAGATCCGATTCTGCGCGGTGGATTCTTTCGAACCGGGAGTCAAATGCGATTCGAGTGGCTTCCGGGACGACACCACTCGTACTACTTCGGGCTCACAGTCCCGCTGTTCCAGCCGTGGGCCGGAAAAACGCGGCCCCAGCGTTTCGCCTATCGCGTTCCTCCGCCGGCACCAGGTGCTGCAGCTGCCCCGCACTACCCGATAAAACAGGCTACCGCGGCGCCGGAGATCGCCGCGATCATGGCGCGCGCGCGTGCCTCCGCGATGAGGATCGACTTTCTCACGACTCCACTCTCCAACTCACGAACACCAACTGAATTCACCGAGAAAGCGGTAACCCTGAGGCGGGGCATGGAGGCGCGTAGTGCGGATTTCCCAGACGGACACACCTACGCCGCCGAAGTAGCCTACTACCATCGGCAGATCGACCTCGCCTTCGCCTCGGCGTTGGGCGTGGAGCCCGGAAGTCCCGCCGCTGATACCGTCGCCATTCAGGCTCGAACGATTCTGTTCAACCACGTTCTCGCCCGCTCCGACAGGCGGTTCGGCTGGTTCAGAAGCGCCGAGGTTCTCCAGCAATACATCGATCCTTCGGTCGACTTGTTCGCGGACTGGGCTGCGAACACATCACTCGTTCCCGCCACTCGTCGAGCGGGTGTCGTAAGCACTTACGTCCAGCTCACCGAGATCGTCAAAGCCGCCTTCTCGGAGGAGCACGAGCGATGGCATGACAGCAGGCTGATCTGGATCCCGTTCCAGCTGGCGCTGCGCCCGCGGGACCACGCGACACAGTCTCAGATCGATGCCATCATCGAGAAGGTGATGGCCGCGCCGTTTACTCGCGGGAACTCGGTCACCTACCTGGCGAACGAACGCTTCGCTGGCGAACTGATTCGGACGATCCGGCTGGCGCGCGATTACCACGTGCTCTGGATCCACGACATCAAGGGCGGACCGAGCGCCGACGAGCCCGATACCGTGAGCGCGCATCTCGTTCTCGATGGATACTTGCCGGCACTCACCCGTGCCGTGCGCGCATTCGACCAGACTGGGCGGATTCCTGCTTTTCTTATTTTTCTCGATGAGTGGTACTACGAGCTCCAGCGTGGCCGCTTCTGGCTCGAGCTGCTCCGGGATCCACTCGTTCACGATCTCCACTTCGGACCAAAGGCGAGCGGGATCGATCAGCGCACAAAAGCGGCGGTGAGCGAGCTGCGCGCCGCCGTCGCGGCATCACCCGCGCTCCAGGCCGAGGCGAGGAAACGGGGCCAGGACTGGCTGAGAAATCTGGTGAGCGTGCACGTCAACATCACCAATCCCGGCGACCCGTCCTTTCCTGGTCGGCTCCGCACCAGAGATCTCACTCTGGCAATGGGCGACGATTTTCTGCGCGATCATCGGAAGATGGCGTTCTTCGATATCACCGAAGACGATCCCGCGCGAGGCGTCGGGATTTTCACCGGTCAGGGCGTCGGGGAGCAGTACGCTGAAGGAGCGTGGGAGGACAGGACCCTCGAAGTGTACGGCCCGGCGATACTTCCGCTCAAGCAATACGCGCGCGATCTCCTCGCCAGTCAGGGATTCAAGCCGGATCAGATTCCCCTCAGTCTGCGCCCCCGTCCGATGCCGGCGGACTACGAAGCCAGGGTCGATTCCCTCGTTCGCGCCGGCTGGAACGGACGCGTCATGCCCGTCAACAGCCAGACCGGCTACGACGACAAGGCCGCGAGCGTCGTCAAGGCAATACTCTACACGCTGATGCCTCCCGGCACCCGCGTCGTCGTTCCAGACTCGCAATGGAGCAGCTTCGCGTGGGGCTCGATGCTCGTTGGCGCTGCCCTGCGCGGCTGTCAGGTCATGGCCATCGGGCCGGGGATCAACAACGCTCCTTACGGGAAGGATGCGTGGCCGCAGTTTTCACTGCAGCACGACATTTTCTCCGCGCTGATTTCCATTGCGACGATTTTTCACGCGCAGATCGCGTCAGCGGGTGGTGCGCTCCACATTGGTTTGTACGAGGGAGAAGTCGGCACGCGGGACTTCCCGCAACGCGTCAGAGAGTTCAGCGAAGGCGTAAAGCGAAATCGATTCATCCGGCACGTATTCCCGTTTCAGCCCGGGTTGTACGATTTCATGGAGAACCCGGATCGGATGCTGAGTGCCATCGGGCACTTTCCCTCCGAGGCCGCGACGCAAGACAGCACCATAAGACCGAAGCTGCATCTCAAGAGCCAGTTCTACGTTTCGCGCGAGTTCGTCGAAAAAATCCTTCCACTTCCGCAGTGGAACGAGGTCCTGCTCGCAACTCTGCGCGCGCGGGCGAAAGAGCGCGCCGGGTTCCTGGCGGGCGGGGCCGCCGATTCACTCGCCGCTCCTGAGGAGTCATTCGGGCAGGTGGCCGCGCTCGCCCCATATCTCGGAGCACGCACCCCGGCCCAACGCGACTCGCAGGTCATCTACCTCAGCATCGGGTCACAGAATCAGGACGATCGATCGCTGATAGAGAATGGCGAAGTCCTGGCCGTGATATCCGGCGACGCTGCGTTGGCCGGGATCGCCGACTACGTGTATCTCGTGGCGCGCGCGACGTGGCTGGAAACCCAGGCTGATCTCGACAAGGCCCAGCCGCCGGTGTCGAAATTCAAGCACGATCTCGCACGCTGGCTGCGCCGGCTCATATGAAGACCGTCGCGCTCATCCTGCTGGCCTTTCCTGCGGACATCGTCGCCCAGTCGAGGCCACCACCGCCACCGGAAAACATCGTTTCGCGAGTTGAGACTCACCGCAGCGATGTGTTCGACACCACAGAGTCAAAAGCCTGGTACGCACGGTGGATGAACACGCTGCATGTCCAGACCCATGAGAAAGTGATTCGGCGTGAGTCGCTGATTTCGGCCGGCGAGGC
Organism: Gemmatimonadaceae bacterium; assembly: GCA_035997625.1. Taxonomy (GTDB): domain Bacteria; phylum Gemmatimonadota; class Gemmatimonadetes; order Gemmatimonadales; family Gemmatimonadaceae; genus UBA4720. The sequence goes on along the minus strand of DASYIM010000190.1, from coordinate 15,230 downwards.
TTACGACTCTGACCAGGCGGCGGAGACCGTGCGCAACCTGCGGAAGCTGGGGGTATTCGGCACCGTCTCGCTGGACACGATTCGTGACCCCGAGCTGGTCGTCAGGATTCATACCCAGGACGCCTGGTCCACCAAGCCATTCGTCAGTTACAAAAGCGCCGGCAGTCAGGCGATCTGGGGTTTCGGAATCAGAGAGGAGAATCTGCTCGGCAGGCTGATCGCCGTGCTCGTCAGCTATCGCCATGAGACCGACCGGACGATAAAAAAGCTCGCCATTTCTGCCCCCCGCATCATTGGCAACCAGGTCACTCTGGCCGGAGTGGTCGAAAAATTCTCTGATGGGCACCATGACAGTCTTGCCGTCGCGTTTCCGTTCTTTTCGCTATCGGCTCGCAACGCAGCGTTCCTCACCGGTGAGATCTTCAATGGAGACGTCCTGCAGTATTTCAACGGCGAGCACACCGCCAGCGACACTTTGAAGCGTCACTATTCGATTGGTCGCGCCAGCCTGTCGCGGGCGGTTCAGGCCGGGGACAGAGGATACGTTCGCCTGGCTCTGGACGGTCAGTACCGTCGCGACGATTTCGTCCCTGTTGCTGTTGCCAGCACCATCGGCCAGACGACAACCGCCGCTGTCTTCGGGTACGCAGAATGGGATCGGGCGGATTTCGCCGTCGTACAGCACTATCGAAATCTCGGACCCGACGAGGACGTGGATCTCAGCACGACGACGCGAGCGGGGCTTAGCCTCGCCCCTGAACAATGGGGTTACTCGCGCAACGGCGTCGGTCCATTCTTCAACATCCGCACTGGCCTCAAGCTCGGCGAAGGGTTCGTCACCTTTCAAAGCGAGGGCACGTCTCTCTTTTCATTGGGCCTCGATTCTGGAACGGTAACCGTTGACGTCACCGGCTTTCTCGCGCCGCGACCCCGTCACTCTCTCGTTCTGCACGCCGATGCGGGTTGGTCCAGGAATCCGGTGCCCAGCGATGTGTTCGATCTGGGACTGACCCGCGGTCCCCGGGCCTTTCCCGATCACGCATTCACGGGCGATCGGAGCTTCGTGACGTTGGCCGAGTACAAATGGGTCGTATGGCCCGACATCAAGCATCTGGCAAGTGCGGCGCTGGCTGGTTTTGTGGACTACGGCGGGGCCTGGTACAATGGGTCAGCACATCGAACGGGAACCGATCTTGGTGCTGGAATTCGTGTCGGCTCGATTCGCCTGCCATCGGTCGCCGGGGCGTTGCGACTCGATATCGCGCGCCGTTTTAAGAATGACGTCGAGCCCGCTGGCTGGGTTTTGGTTTTTGGAAGCGGACTCGCTTTCGAGCGGGTGCTGAAGTAGCGGCGTCGGAGTCAGTCCGGCCGCTTCGGATCTCCCATCATTGCGTGGTCGTGGTCCATGTTAGACGAGCTTGACCCTCGGCGGTTAACCCCCGAAGGCGGTCAACAGCCTGTCCAGGGCATCCCGGACGCGCTCGTGTGGCAATAACTGGATTTGATCCTCGCCCCACGAGATGATCTCGCCGGGTGTATTCCACGGCGCGTAAGGTTTGTGCTCTCGTTTGAGCAGCACCAGCGACGGCTTTCGGAAAGCAGAAGCGGCGTGGGAGATGCTCGTGTCCGGTGTGAAAACCATGTCTGACGTTCCTACCAGAGCGAACGCATCCCGCAACGACGGCGTCTGCACCGGTAACGCGTTCACCTCTGTAGCCACTCTGCTCACGCTCTCCCACTCAGCCGGCAAGCCGATTACGACGATGGGCATCCGGGGCCACCGTGTCCGCGCCGACTGCAGCGTGGCGATGAACTTGCCGTCCGGCCAGCGTCGCTTTGGTTCCGATGCGGAAAGGTTCACCAATAATCGCTTTGCTGGCGATTCCGTGTCTCCCTCTTTGTTCCCGACCAGATCGGTTGCTTCCTTCCAACGTTCTTCCGCGCGCCGACGCTCTTCATCGGTGAGGAAAATCTCCGGCTGCCAATCTACCGCCGCCGGATCGACGCCGAATGGAACAGTGAGATGCTTCGATCCTTCCATGTAATGATCGACACGGTTCCATTCCGGCACGCGCACGTTGTAGATGCGCGGCTCTGTATCACCGCGCGCACCAATTCTGAACGGTGCCCGTCCCGCGTACATCAACAGCGGAGTCGACGTGAAAATGACCGGGTTATTGATTCTGCCATCGACCATCACGGTATAGCGCTCGCGACGCAGCCGCCGCATCAGATCGCTGTAGCTGCGGAAAGACTTTCTCTCCAGAGTGAGAACCTTCCCGACGTATGGATTTCCTTCCAGGACCGGTGCCGTGGTTGGCGTCGCCAGCACGTCTACTTTTCCGCTCGGGAGTGCGGAGGCGATGTTGCGAATCACCGAAGTCGCCATGATCATGTCTCCGATGCGCTCGTAGCGGAGAAACAGCACCCGAAAGTCAGCGTCGGTCGGGGGAGGCAGTTTGGCCTCGTCCGGTCCGGGCAGCATGCGGCCGAGAAGCCGCATCCAGAGCGCGCGCCAGGCTACCTCAAGCTTTCGGGGATCCACCGGCAAGCGGAAGCTCGAGGAGCTTTCTCGAAGGTTGTGGATCACGCGTGTGATAGAGCTGAATTGCGCTTATCACGAACGGCTCCGGCATGCGGGTCTTGAGCAATTCGCGGATCGCCTTCGGATCCAGCGAAGGGTACAGGCTCAGCGTGGTATGTGGGCTAAAAGTGTACCGCGCCCTCGTGAAAGGCAGCCCGCTGGTCGCCAGGCGGTCGTGAAGTATCCGTATTGGCCCGTGCGGGTCGATCGGCAGCACGATGATATTCGTTTGCATGAACCGTTGCGCCGGCCCGAACGAGAGCGTAATCGGCGCGGTTGTATCGGTTATCGGCTGCAGCTTCGCCCGCATTTCTTGAGGGTCGAGGGACGGCGGGATAGGACCAACCCCGGAGGACCCCGTCAATGTGATATGGGGCGGTTTGTATCGCGCCAGTTTCTGATCGTGGCGCTCGTTTATCGCTCGAATGCGCTCGCCGATTTCTTCGGGAAGCTCTGCCAGAATGAAGATGCCGTTCAGCGGCGGCAATGATCACCCGCCGCCAGAACTGTGAGGCGAATCAGAACTGGATCGAGAAGAGCACCGGATTGATTTGAATCTGAGATTTTTTCCCGGCCTTTATGAGTTTGCTGTCGATGGCGTTGTCGGGATGCGAGTGCGTGTACTTCACAACCTTGAGACCAAAGATGGTGCCGATGGCCGCTCCCGCCACTACATCGCTCGCCCAGTGCATGTTGTTGTACATCCGCGAAAGCCCAACCATGCTCGCCCCACCATAAAACAACGTCCCCACGATGAATCCCCCGGACGGCCACCAGAATTGAGTTTCGCGTGTCACCGTTGAGGCGAAGGCGAAGGCAGCGGTGGTGTGGCCGGAAGGAAATGACCGATACTCATCGCCCGAAAATCCTCGCCAAAGCTGGAAGCTATGAGGGTTTTTGATGTCCTTGTATGGACGTTGTCGCCCGGCTGTCAGCTTTATTGCTCCTCCCAGCATGTTCGCAAACAGAATCGACTCCACACTGTGAAGCCCAAGCGCCTGCACACGGGCCTGCCCGTTGATTCGGCCAAGGACGTAAATGGCGCTACCGGTGACAAGGGAGCCCGGATCGCCAAGAAGGCGGAATCCGGTGGCGGCCGTGCGCAGAAAACGATTCTCCTGCGTGCCCGGATCCTGAAGCCGAGACGCAATTTGCATGTCGATTGGAGCAACGGCTGCGGTGCCGATCGTAAAGACGCCGATCAGCAGCGCATCCTTCCCCGTCAGCAACGGAGTTTTCTTGTTGATGGTGTCCTGGAGCTGGGCATTTGCGCTGGCTGCGGCAAGCACCAATAGAAGGGCAACGTAGACCGGCTTGCGAAACAACGGACGGCCTCCAGTTAGAGTTCGACGAGGTGTGGTTCGGTCACTGGAACGCAAGACTCTTACCCCCTTGTAAATCGAGTTCTTAACGGCGATATCACTCGAATGCTGAACATCGATCTCACTGGCAAGCGCGCGCTCGTGGCCGGCGTCGCTGACGACGCGGGTTTCGGGTTCGCCATTGCCAAAGCCCTCGCCGAAGCAGGGGCGAGCGTCTCGGTGGGAACCTGGCCGCCCGCCCTGAACATTTTCATGAATCTGCTCGAGCGCGGAAAGATGGACGCTTCACGCATGTTATCCAGCGGACAGCTCCTTCAGTTCGAGAAGATCTACCCACTCGACGCATCCTTCGACGTGCTCGCCGATGCGCCCGAGGACATCCGTTCCAACAAGCGCTACAAGGAAACCGGCGATTTCAGCATCGACGGCATGGTGAAGAACATCGAGTCCGATTTCGGCAAGAACTCCGTCGACATCGTGATCCACTCGCTCGCCAATGGCCCCGAAGTCAAGAAGCCGTTGCTGGAGACGAGCCGCTCCGGCTACCTCACCGCATTGAGCGTCAGCGCCTATTCTCTTACGTCGATGGTCGCCCGACTCGGACCACTGATGCGGAAGGGCGGATCGTTTCTCTCGCTCACCTACATGGCCAGCGAGCGCGTAATCCCTGGATACGGTGGTGGAATGTCGTCGGCCAAAGCCGCGTTGGAAAGCGATACCCGCGTCCTCGCATTCGAGGCCGGCCGGAAGTACGGGGTGCGCGTGAACGCGATCTCCGCCGGCCCACTGGCATCACGCGCTGCCAGCGCCATCGGGATAATCGAGAAGATGGTCGAGTACTGCGCTGAAAATTCGCCGCTCACCGAACCCTTGCAGGCGGAGGAAGTGGGAAATGCGGCGGCGTTTCTGTCGAGCCCGTTGGCGGCGGGAATCACCGGCACCGTCATCTACGTCGACAAAGGCTACCACTCGATGGGCATGGCGCTGCCAGAGTCAGCCAAATCGCCGTAGCCTCCGGCAGAATTTCTGCCAGCACGGTTTTAGTGGTTTTTCTTCGCTGAATCCGCGGCAGCCATCCGAGCCCGGTCGATTCTCCGTCTGATTACTCCGAGCTCCGCCTCGGTGTGGCGACCCGAGAGACTTATTGCTCGACCCGTCGAGTCTATCCAGACAATCGTGTTGGTTCCCCACGAAATGCCACGCAATCGGAGGGAGCTTCCTTTGGACGTCTCTCGGACTCCAGCCGTATCGCGCATCGTGGCTGGTGCTTTCGAAGTAGCCGTGGCCACGTCCGTTTCCGGCACGGCACGATTCGTATCTGCAGGTGCGGCAACCTTGGCAGCAGGCGCTGCTTTTCCTACTCTGGCGTTTGCCCGTCCTGCTTGTACCGTCGCGCCCATTCCGGTAACGACTACCTGATCAAGCGAAACCAGCAAAGGCTCAACGAGTTGCACCGTATCGCCCGGTGTGACCTCGTATAGCGTGATTTTTTTCCCGACCGCCTTCGGGGTGCCCACTATTCGAACGGCGGGTTCTTCCCCTGCCGCGTCCATTGCTGCCATGCCCGCAACACGTCCTTCGAGGGTCTGGAATCGCTGCGGGGCTGCCGGTGGGGGAAGGGGCGCAGACGGTGGTGCGACGGCGATCGCTGCACCGTTGGGTTGCCCAGCGCCGGCACTCCGTTCGAGAACAGTTGCTTTCTGGTGCTGCTCAATACGGTCCGCTCGGGATTCCGGCAATGCACCATCACGTGTGACTTCTGGAGCCCGCGAACCATTGCCACCGCGAGCCCTGATGGGAGTAACGTTCTCATCTTTCGGACCTACCGGCGGAGTTGCGGGCGCGGCCATGGTATTCCCTCCGGCCGCGGACTTTAGCGCTGCTTTTTCCGCTATGACACTTTCGTCTGTCCCGATCGGGACAGGCGCAGTAGCCGCTGCCTGTGACGTAGTGTTCGGCTGACGGTAGGTCTCGCCGTTCCGCACGACCACTAAAGTCCCGGCCGCGACGACCAGCACCGTCGCTGCAATTCGCCACACCATCGGATCGGCTGGTCTAAAACCCGATACCAGGGCAGCCATGCGATCTCGCTTTTTCGGCTGCGTAGCCGGCACCACACCACGCGGTGCGTTGTCGAGCGCAGTCAGTATCCGCGACGACGCCGCAATGAATCCACGCGCTTCCGCCACTGCTGCCTGGCATTGCGCACACTCCTTTACATGCGCCTCGACACGCGCGGCTTCGTCCGGGCTCAACGCGCCGTCCAGCCAAGAGTGAATCGTACCTTCGTCAGGATGCTGCATTCTTCTCTCTCTCTTCTCGACTCTTTTGCAATGCCTCGTAGCTCTCGACCAGCCGGCGGCGCGCACGCGAGAGCGTCGTGCCAACCGATCCTGGCGAAAGCTCCAATGCTTCCGCAATCTCGTTATAGTCCAGTCCTTCTTCCCGCATTAGCAGCGCGAGCCTGTCACGCTCCGCCAGTGCGTCCACTGCCTTCCGCGCCATTGCCGCTTCTTGAGCGCGCTCGAGCGTCGTCTCTTCCGGCTCGACCATCGCGTCGCGCTCCTCTTCAGCCAGGAGCGCCAAATGCTTTCGGCGTCTCATGTCCTTCCTCGCTTCATCGCGTACGAGATTGGTCGCCACCGCAAATAGCCACGCTCGCTCGTTCTGGATCGACGTCTGCCTCAGCGCCCGCACGAACGTCTCCTGCGCTACTTCCTCCGCCCAGTCGCGATCTCCCAGACGCCGCGTCAGATATCGCACCAACGCGGCGTTGTAGGTTCGGAAGAGTCGCTCGACGTCCGTCACTCGCTCACCAACGATCACGCAACATTGTCAGATCCCGATCGGTCAGACGCTCCGCGCCCGATGGAGTCAGCTCGATCGCCATGTCCCGGCCGGCGACGATCACACGCTCGCCCACCGAGAACGGCTCCCGCAGATCAGGCTGCAGCTCCAGCAACTTGAAGTAGGCATCGGAGTACGGCTTCACGCGCAGCACCTCACCGCTCCTCTTGTACCTCACATCTGTCCATACACTGTCGCGCAGGACGAATGTGACGTTCCCGGCGCGTTGCACGCCTGCGTCGGCCCTCACTCCCGCCACGGCATCGGCCGCCGACATGTTCGTCACGGCACGTTGAGCGGACGCTGCCTTCGCCGCCTCAAACGGAACGGCAGCCGCAGCAGCGGTCCGCGTTGTCCCTGCGCCGGTTACGACGACCTGTCCGAGCTGGACATTTCCGCTGCCCAGCTGGCGACGGTTCATTCCAGGCTCGACCACCAGATACGATGAGAATTCCGTTGGAATGCCGAAACGATCGCCGAGATCGCGGATCTCCTCGTCGATCTCGCGCGATCCACCGTTCTTTCGTTTCTCCGCGCTCAGGTAGCCGACGCGCTGGGTCGCCCAAAGCCGCGCCACAAATGGATTCTCGCGTGAGCGTTCGGGAAAGTAGACGCGGGTGCTCCAGCTCACTGGCCCGCTCGTCGTCTGTCCGTCGAAGCGTATCGTCGCATTTCCGCTCCCGTCGTAGCGCGCCAGCAGCACCAGATCCTCACCCGCAAATATGTCAACCGGTCCCGACGGGTGCATCTTGAGCAGTCGCACGCCGTCGGCGCGAACACGGACGTCGGTTACGAGCGGGCTCGTCAGCCGGCTCGCCACGATTCCCACCGCGCGTTCCACCGACTCTTCGGGACGCACGAAGCTCGCCGTACCGCGGCCCTCCAGCGCCAGCTGCTCGATGAGCGCGACGTTGAGATCCGCTCCCACGCCAAAGGTGAACACCCGGCGCGAGCCACGTTGTTTCGCGACGTTCGAGGCAATCACGGTTCCGTCGCGCTCGCCGACCGTCGGCTGCCCGTCGGTGAGAAAGAGAATGATCGGCAGTCTGCCCGACTGTACGCGTGCAGACAACGCTTCGCTCAACGCCCCGGAGATGTTGGTCGATCCCTGCGCGTCGAGATCATCCAGGTACCGCTCGGCTGCCCTGATGTTGTCGCGCGTCGCTGTCGAGAAATCGTCGCGGAATGTCCGCACGTCGCTCGAGAAGTCGATCAACCGGAAGCGATCCATCGGCGACAGCGTCTGCAATAGCTGTTTGCCCGCCAGACGTGCCTGCTCCATTTTCTGGCCGCTCATCGAGCCCGAGACATCTATCACGAACGTCACGTCACGCGGTACTGCGCGCGGACGTACCGCCGGCGGGGAAAGTGTAATCAATGCGAACCCATCGTCGTTGCCGGGCGCATTGGCGAGCAAGGCTATCGCGGCGCTGGTCGAGCGCCGGACCGGGATGAGGAGCGTGACCTCTCCACGCGCGTCCCTCACCTCGAACCGGCGCACCGACCCACGCGGGTTGTACGCGAACGAGCGGTCGTTGTCTCCCGGACCATAACCATCTTCGGACCCGCTCGACCCGTATCGCTGCTCGAACATCGAGTGCGTCGGAGAGTAGGCGGTTCCGTACATCGCATCATTGGGATAGGTCAGCACGAACGAAATCCGTCCTTCCGGCTGCTGGCCGGTTGCCGCCTGATTCGTCCGCAACCCGCGGAAGTAATCGATTCGGAGCGCATCTCCCTCGCGCTGGGCGACGGTTTGAAAGCGCACCACGACTTTCTTCTCTTCGCCAGGAGCGATCGGAAAAATTCTCGCGCGCAGTAACCCGTACCCCATCCACTCCAGGAGCGCGGGATCGCGCTGGCGGCGGACGATATCCTCATATATCTGTCTGGCACGATCAGCACTCATCGTCTCACCCGAGACGAGCTCTCCATTGATCGAGAGCTTGAGATCCTGAAACGCAGCGCCCTTTGGCAGCGGGAACATGAAGTCCGCTTCGCCGACCCTGCTTCCGCGATTGACGAAAGTCTCTGTGATTTCATAGCGAAGCACCCGGTCGACAAGATTGACCCGCACATCGCTGCTTTGACGTACGACATCGGGCGATACGATTCCACAAGACCGCATGATACACGGCTCCCCGCGACGACACGGCGGAGGCGTAGGACATGGCCATGGCCGTGGCGGAGCCTCTATGATCTGTGCCGCAATGAATTGGGGAATACCGAAAGCGATTGCCAACAGGAATGAGCGCATGACGCACCAGTAGAATGGGTTCTACTATGGGACGTGCGTCAGACGAGGACTTGCACAACCCTGGTGGTCGTTTGGCGCACCGGGTTACGGACGACCCTGTCAGGAGGGGTTTAACTCCGGCGCTTCGATTTGCGGCGTTTTTGTAGATCCCGCCGCTCGTCCACCCTCACGGCCAGCAATTGGTGGTCAGCGCGGATCATTGTCCCCTCAAATGTCTCGTTACCGCGCCGGGCGGCCCATCCCATTGAGAAGGGTACTGGCGCTGAGGTCGGCGCCGCGGCCCGAAGTCGCTCTACTACGTTCTCCGTCTGCTCATGGTCAGAGTCGCAGAGGACTACCAGGAATTCGTCTCCGCCCACCCGGACAACCGCTTCCTCCGCGCGCACGTGCCTCATTAGAAAGCGCGCCATTTTCACCAGAATGGCATCGCCTTCCGCGTGACCATTCCGGTCGTTGTACTGCTTGAAGTGGTCGATGTCGAGATATATGCAGCCCCACTCGCCCCTTGGCTGAGCCTCGCACTGCCGCGTTACCGTGTTCAGGTAGCGACGATTGTAACATCCAGTGAGCGGGTCGCGGATGCTCAGCTCCAGCAGCTGCGTCTGCAGTTCCTTCCGATGAGTGATGTCGACAAGAATTCCATGACAGTACTTCTCGCCCGTTTCCGGATCGATCGACAGGAATGCGCTGTCGACGACGGTTCTCGTCTGGCCGTCGCGCCGTGTAAGCTGAAACTCGACGTCCCGTACGGAGCCCTCGCGCTCTAGCGCTGCCATCTCCCGGGCGCGTACCTCCGGCCTCACGAAATCACTGGTGCTATAGCCTTTGAGTTCATCCAGTGACTCGACGCCAAACATCTCCAGAAATGCGGGATTGGCATCAATGATCTCTCCATCGAGAGTCGTGATGTAAATTCCCTCCCTTAACCGCGACGCAAGCTCGCTGAGCGTCAGTGGATCGCTCAGGTTGCGAAAGCGTTTCGATTTCCTGGATTTGGGTTTGGTTTTGGTCTTTCCGGAGGGCTTCCTACGACTCACATCGGGTGCCTCAGCTAGCGGCATGTCCGTTGCTTTAATTGGGGGCACAGATTTGGAGAATTTATGCCATCAAGACCAGAGCAGGAACGGTTGCCGCCCTCTACCAAAGGACAGGGTGACAGCGACCCCGGAACACGTTCGGGGCAACCAAACCCGGAAGACGTCCCGTCCCATCAAAAAGAGCACAAAAGCGGCTATGGTGGGGACTTCGGTTCGCCGAAGACCAGCACCGATCAGCGCGAGACGCCCGGGAAAAGCTAGTTCGGCGCGCCAGCTGCTCGCGCTGCAAAGTTTTCGCTTCGGGATTGACCGATGACATTCCGAACAGCCGGCATCCATCACCTAACCGGCATCGCCAGCAATCCCCAGCGAAATCTCGATTTCTACGCCGGGATCCTCGGGCTGCGGCTCGTCAAGCGCACCGTCAACTTCGACGATCCGACGACCTATCACTTCTACTTCGGCAACGAAATTGGAAGTCCCGGCAGCATTCTCACTTTCTTTCCATGGCCCGATGCACGTCGTGGCAGACAGGGCGGCGGTCAGGTCGCGGTCACCTCTTTTTCAATCCTGCCCAGCTCGGTTGGCTTCTGGATCGAGCGGCTGATCAAAAAGCGGGTGGAGTTCGAGCAACCGGTCGCTCGGTACGATGATGAGCGCGTTATCGCCTTCAAGGACCACGAAGGCTTCATGGGCGAGTTGGTCGCTCATCCAGCCGTCGACGCGCAACCTGGTTGGTCCGGCGCCGGTGTCCCCGCCGAGCACGCCATCCGCGGCATCTATTCCGTAACGCTGTGGCTCGACGCCAACGAGCTGACCGGCCAGCTCCTTACCAACACGCTTGGCTTCGAGTTGATCCGTGAGCAGGGAAGCATCTTTCGCTACGCTGCCGGAAAGGGTGGCCCCGGAACGATCGTCGACATCCGATGCGTTCCTGGAATCTGGGCCGGCGTCATGGGAGCCGGCACAGTCCATCATGTCGCATTTCGCAGCGCCGGCGAAGCCGAGCAGATGAAAGTTCGCTCCGAGCTTACGTCTCTTGGTTACAACGTCACACCGCAGCTTGACCGTGATTACTTCAAGTCGATCTACTTCCGCGAGCCTGGAGGCGTGCTGTTCGAGATTGCCACCGATGGCCCTGGATTCGCCGTCGATGAACCTCTCGACGTGCTCGGGCATTCGCTGAGGCTGCCGGACTGGCTCGAGCCACGACGCTTCGAGATCGAAGCGCTGCTTCCCAACATTCACGTCCCCCTCGAGCTTCGCGGACCCAACGCATGACTGACGACCTCGGCTTCATCCACCGGTTCGTCCCCGCAGCAGATGCCGCAACAAGTGACACGCTGCTCGTTCTCCACGGCACCGGCGGAGACGAGAATGATTTGATCGGAATCGGCCAGGCAATCGCTCCCGGCGCCGCCATTTTGAGCCCTCGGGGCAACGTGCTGGAGAACGGTGCTCCGCGATTCTTCCGGCGCCTCACCGAAGGCGTGTTCGATCCCAAGGAGGTGAGGTCGCGCGCCGAAGAGCTCGCTCGTTTCATTCGCGCCGCGGCCGTTACCTATCGCCTCGATCCCGAACGTCTTTACGCGCTTGGATACTCGAACGGCGCGAACGTCGCATCGACGGTAATGCTGGTCGAACCGGGAATTCTTCGGGGATCGATTCTGTTGCGGCCAATGCTGGTTTACGAGCCGTCCGAACGAAATGATCTAAGCGGATCGGCAGTCTTCATCTCCGCCGGACGCATGGATCCCATTGTACCGGCCGACAGTGTCGAGCGACTTGTCACGCTCTTCGAATCGGCGCACGCTGAAGTCACGCTCAAGTGGCAGCTCGCCGCTCACAGTCTTGTGCCGAGCGAAGTCCGCGAGGCGTCGGACTGGCTCGCCCTGCAACGTGCCGCTCGTATGAGCTAGCTTGCAATTAGAGACACCCCGGCGTTGAAAATCCGGGATACGTCCCGGCGTAGTGAACTGACTCCTGTCACCTACACTTCTCACTGCTCGCACCCGTTCAGTCAAAAACGCCACAAAAACCTATCATGTCCGATTCCGCAGATACCGCGACCGCTCCCCGATCATCCGCGCCGCCAGCTCCGTCAGGATCTGGCCAGTCACTCGAGCATCTCTGCATCAACGCCATCAGAGTTCTGGCGATGGACGCGGTTCAAAAAGCAGATTCGGGCCACCCAGGCACTCCGATGGCGCTGGCTCCGCTCGCGTACGTGCTCTGGACAAGACATCTCCGGTACGATCCTGCTGACCCCAACTGGCTCAATCGCGATCGGTTCGTTCTATCGGCCGGACATGCCTCGATGCTCATCTACAGCGTATTGTATCTCACCGGCTACGATCTCTCCCTCGATGATCTGAAGCAGTTCCGGCAGTGGGAAAGCAAGACGCCGGGCCATCCCGAATACGGCTACACGCCCGGCGTCGAGACGACCACTGGCCCGCTCGGCCAGGGTGTCGGCAACTCCGTGGGAATGGCCGTCGGCGAAGCCCACATGGCCGCGGTATTCAACCGCGAGCAAAAGATCTTCGATCATTACACCTATTTCATCGCCAGCGACGGCGACATGATGGAGGGCGTCTCGCACGAGGCTGCATCCTTCGCCGGTCACGCCAGGCTTGGCAAGCTCATTGGATTCTACGACGACAATCACATCACCATCGAAGGCGACACCGCGCTCACCTTCAGCGACGATACCGGAGCTCGCTTCGAGGCTTATGGCTGGCACGTCCAGCACGTCGCTGATGCCAACGACCTCGATGCGCTGGATCGTGCCACCGCGGCGGCAAAGGCCGAGACGTCGAGACCTTCACTGATCGTTGTCCGCTCGCACATTGGATACGGCAGTCCCAACAAGCACGATACCGCCGAAGCCCACGGATCTCCTCTTGGTCAGGACGAAATCACTCTCACCAAGAAAGCGCTCGGCTATCCCTCGCTGGAGCCTTTTTACGTCGCTCCGGAAGCGCTGAAATCCTGGCGGGACATAGCGAAGAAGCGCGCCAGGGCGCACGACGAGTGGAACAAGGTTTACGATGCTTACAAAAAAACCAATCCCGAATTGGAGAAAGAGCTCCAGCGGCGTCTGCGCGGGGATCTCCCCGATGGTTGGGAAGATGCGATCCCCACTTTTACCGCCAAGGATGGCAACGTCGCGAGCCGGGCTGCGTCGGGAGTGGTTATCAACGCCATCGGAAAGAAAATCCCCGAGCTGATGGGTGGCTCGGCCGATCTGGCGAGCTCGACCAACACCATCATCAAGGGTGAGCCGAGCTTTTCGGCTGAGAACTACGCCGGCCGCAACTTTCACTTCGGCATTCGCGAGCACGGGATGGGATCGATCATGAACGGCATGTCGCTGACGGGCGGAATAATCCCCTACGGCGCCACCTTCCTGATCTTCTCTGATTACATGAGACCGCCGGTTCGACTGGCGTGCATCATGGATCGGCACGTCATCTACATTTACACCCACGATTCAATCGGTCTCGGTGAAGACGGACCCACCCATCAGCCGATCGAGCAGCTGAGTGCGCTGCGCGCGATTCCCGAGATTACACTGATCCGGCCCGCCGATGCATCTGAGACCGCTGAGGCCTGGCGTTTCGCGCTCGGGCACAAGAAGGGCCCGGTCGCGCTCGTTCTCACCCGGCAGAAGCTTTCCTTCATCGACAGATCGAAGTATGCTGCCGCCAGCGGACTCGCCCGTGGCGCATACGTGCTCGCTGATGCTCCGGGTGGCACACCGGAGGTCGTGCTCATCTCCAGCGGTTCGGAGGTCGCGCTCGTTCTCGATGCGCAGAAAAAGCTCGAGGCCGATGGTATCCGCGCTCGCGCAGTGAGCATGCCGAGCCACGAAATCTTCGCCCGACAGGACCAGGCTTACCGCGACAGCGTGCTGCCCAAAGGAGTAAAGCGCATCGCGATGGAGGCCGCTCACCCGATGTCCTGGTACAAGTGGGTCGGAGACGACGGTGTAATCCTCGGACTGGAGCGCTTCGGCGCCTCGGCGCCCGCCGCGACGATCTATCAGCAGCTGGGCATCACCGTCGATCACATGGTGCAGACAGCCAAAACCCTCCTCGCCAGAAAGTAGGGAAAGCCGCCGCATGAACGGCACCGAACCTCTTCTCCGCGACATCAGCGTCACCCTGAACCCGGATACTCCGGAGTGGCCCGGCGACACTCCGTTCAGTTGCGGCTGGGCGTCGCTGATCGGAGCGGGAGCGAGCGTCAACGTTTCTTCGTACAACTCGAGTCCTCACGTAGGCACCCACGCCGATGCGCCCCTCCATGTGCGCGAAGGATGGTCGGGCTCGCATGAGCTCTCCCTCGATGCGTTTTTCGGCCCTGCCATCGTCGTCGATGTCTCGAACCTCGAAAAGGAGATTTCGATCGAGGATCTGGAAAAGATTCAGTCTCTTCCATTCGTCGAGCGACTCCTGCTTAGAACGAGCAGGACAATCGCGTCGGGCGCGTTTCCGGAAGACTGGCCCACTTTGTCCGAGTCCTGTGTGCGAACCCTGCTCGGTCGAGGCCTTCGGCTTCTTGGTGTCGACGCACCGTCGGTGGATCCGCGTGACAGCAAGAACCTTCCCGTACACAACATGATCTTCTCGGCGAACGCGGCGATCCTGGAAAATCTCGACCTGAGAAGAGTGACGCCGACGATGTACGAGTTGATGGCATTTCCGCTCAAGCTGATGGCGCTTGATGCGGCGCCGGTGCGAGCCGTATTGCGGCAGATCGTCGCCTAACGGATATAACGCTAAGAACGCGGTTTTCTTGCGAGCGGTAGATGGCATGTCGTATGCGCCACTGCACTCCCTTCGAGCAGCATGACTCGCACCAGAATCATAGAGAATTGAATGCATAGCGACTCGGGTCACACGACCTCCGTCTGGATGGGCACTACGCAAATGCCCCAATTCCAGCCCCTCACGCAGGACCTCCGCACCAACGTCTGCGTTGTGGGAGCCGGCATTGCCGGTATGACGACAGCCTATTTGTTGGCGCGCGCTGGCCGGGCAGTGGTTGTAATAGACGACGGGCCGATCGGAGGAGGCGAGACCAGCAGAACCACCGCTCACCTCACGGCCGCGTTGGATGATCGGTACTACAACATTGAAAGGCTTCACGGCGAGGAAGGCGCTCGCCTCGCCGCCGAG
>DASYIM010000189.1:0-3144 GCA_035997625.1 Gemmatimonadaceae bacterium | reverse complement strand
AGCGACTGCTATGGGATCGACTGGTCTCGTTCGCGGAGTCGGAGGGATCGAAGGTCAGATGAAGGCCGGTTTCTGGCGGACGGGGAGGCCGCAGCAGCTGCTAAGCTACGATCATCTCGAGATACGACCGATCGGCCCGGACCAGGCGATCGCGACGGGGCAGTACATCCTTACCGGCGGCGGGCGGCCGAATCGGACGGGTTGGTTCTCGACAATCTGGGTGAGGACGCCGGCTGGGTGGCGGATGGTGCACGACCACTCTTCTTGAGACCGGCGTGGCATCCACTGAACGGCACGGCCAGAAGGGCATGCTACCCGCTACCCGCCAACGCTGAACGCCGTCAGCTGCCTGCGTTAGGACAGCTCGTTTTCGTCTTGTAGTATTCAGCTGCAGTTACTCTCGCGCGATAGCCTCGATCGGCGCCAGCTCAGCCGCTCTCCTCGCCGGGTACGTCCCGAAGATCAAACCAACAGCGATCGCCGATCCCGCCGCCATCAATCCAGTGCTGAGATGCAGCACCGGGTAAATCGGTGCCTGCGTTATATACCGGAACACCGCGGTCGCGCCCTCGGCCAGAATAATCCCGACGACGAAGCCGATGGCGCTGCCGGCGCCGGTGACGGTCACCGACTCCACGAGAAACTGGGTTTGAATGTCCGCGCGCCGCGCTCCGACCGCTTTCCGTATCCCGATCTCTCGCGTTCGCTCGGCGACCGCTGCCAGCAGGACGTTCATGATGCCGATTCCACCGACGGCGAGAATCAGTCCGGCGAGGCAGCCGAGAATGAGTTTGGTGAGCAGCATTCCCTGGCGCGTGTTCTCGAGGCGCTGGGTGCCGACTTCCACCTTCAGCTTCTCAACGCGCGTCCCGTAGCGCTCGGCCAACCAGTTGACCGCCTGGGACCGCAGCGAGTCAACCTCCTCGATGCTGTTTGCCTTGAGACGGAGCGTCGGCAGCCGCGGCTCCGGCGAAGGATCAAGCAGTGATTCACCTCCCCGCAGCGGAGCGAACGCGGCGAGATCGGGCTCCGGACCAACCTTCGGCGGCGCCAGCACGCCGACCACTTCGCGCGGGCGACCGCTCACCTTGATCGCGCGGCCGAGGAGCCACAGTGCGTCGCGACTGCCGGCAAGCTCCTCCGCCAGACGGTGACCGAGTACGATTACAGGCGCTGAATGCAAAACCTCAGTTGCCGTGAAAAATCTCCCGGCGAGAATGTCGATCGTCGTGAAATCGGCGAGGCTCGCCGTACTCAGAACCAGCATTGCCGTCGCGCGCCGGTCTCGGTACTCAACCGACGCGCTGCCGGTCACCATCAATGCGTATTGCGCGACGCCCGGCACCTCATTCTTGGCGCGCTCCGCATCCTCCGTGGTGAATACGGGGTAGCCGCTGATGGGAACCTTGCGGCCGGCAACCACAGTGCTGGTTCGCGGACTTATCGCCACGTCCTGGACACTACTCTCGCGGGCGATCAGTGCTCTGGCCCACAGATCGACCCCATCGGTGATCGAGAACGCGGCCACCAGAGCGGCAACGCCGATGATCACCCCGGTTGCCGAAAGCGTCGTCCGCGTCGGATTAGTGCGCAGCGAGTCCGCCCCGACCCTCGCGGATTCCATTAATGCTGCTGAATTGAGATTGAGCCGTCGCACTACGCCTGCGCCTTACCCGCGGTTTACCACCAATTGCGCCACGTACGCCCGCTGCTTGCCGGCGTCCGCCTGGCGAGGGACCGGAGTGAGTCCTATAAATCGAATACGAAAATCGCCCGATGTGGTTTCGTTATTGGGCGGTGTGAGGCTTAGAATCCTGACCTCGTCGGGCGGGCCGCTCCGGGAGATGGTCAGCTCGATCTTCGCGTCACCTGCCCAGACGCACTGCACGTCGACAGGGCAGCGCGAATCGTCGGTCACCTGCCTGAACGTTAACCGAGTGCCGGTTCCGTTCAGCGCCGCCGTCTTGCCGACCGGCAGGGCGAACTCAGTGCCCGGCTCGGCGACAATCGCGGTGTCGACGGTGGCGCAGCCGGCTGCCGCAACCACCACCGCGCCGAAAGCCACCGCGAGCGCACGCCCTCGCCGGCTACGCGGCGGCCTGGCTCGTCGCGTAAATGCCGGGCGCATCGGGAGCAGGGTTGCGGCGCAGGTACATCCAGATTGCTCCGCCGACGGCAAAGCAGATGGCGATGACCTGTGCACCGGTAAATGTTCCGAACAGGAAGCGATCATCCTTGGCCCGAACGAACTCGATAACGAATCGCTCGACTCCCGCCAGAACGCAATACATCCCAAACAGCCAACCCTCGGCGTGCTTGTGGTTGCGGAAATGCCACAGGATGAGAAACATCACGAAACCCAGCGCGACTTCGTAGAGCTGGGTCGGATACACCGATAGAACCTGGCTTGGCGACGATCCCGGCGGCGCCGGAATGTGAAACAGGTCTGTCATGTTCGCGACGGTCGACGGCGGCGCGCCGTGCGGAAAGCTTACCGCGCCAAAACCATTGAACGGGCGGCCATAGTCGTCGCCGACGGCCCAGCATCCGGTCCTGCCGAGCGAATACGCCGCGGCGATTGCCGGCCCACCGACATCACTGATGCGCGGAAACGAGAGATGCTTGCGCCTGATCACTACATAGGTGGCAAGAATTCCGCCGATCAACCCGCCCCAGAACACGAATCCCGCTCTGCTAAGGAGTGCACTGGGGTCCCGCATCAGCACGGCATAGTAGATCTTCCCGCCGAGGAGTCCGCCGATGACCGCGGCGAAAATGAGGTCGCTGATCGGCTCCGGATCGTGACCACGTCGTGCGAGCTCGCGCTGCGCGATGATCTGCGCCATGACGAACGCCAGGAGAACGGCCAGCCCGAACCCGGTCAGCTGAAGCGGGCCGAGTGTGTATGAGAGAGGCTCGTGCACTACAGAAGCAAAAATCGTTGGCATGTGGATGAAATTTAGGCTGCTACCAGTCCCGGGATAGGGCTGCTGGCGTATGCGTTGAGATCGAGGCCGGCCCGCTCGCCCTGCTCGAATCGAAAAAAACCGGCGCGTGCGATCATCGCCGCGTTGTCGGTGGCGAGACGGGGGCTGGGCGTGAAGACTGTCACGCCCTCTGGCTGCAGTCTGGCTCTCATCGCCG
>DASYIM010000188.1:0-4296 GCA_035997625.1 Gemmatimonadaceae bacterium | reverse complement strand
CCTCCTCTGGCCCATCATCGGCTTCGTCTTTCTGCCGACGACGCTGCTCTGGTATTCCGTCGTCCACAACTGGTTCGGTGGCCACTGGACGTTCTGGCCGGTCGTCGGCCTCGTGCTTGCTCTCCTTATCGATCTCGGGCCAGTCAGCGGCCGCAGGGTGCCCCAGCGTCGCTGAGCCGCCAATTCGGGTTCCTTGCCGGAGGGCAAACATGTTCAGAATGTGGTTGAGGGTGAGCGGAACCCCTCGTAGTCGTCTCGCCTGTTTGGCGGCGGTCGCCGCCATCGCGACTACCGGGTGTGCCAAAACGGATCGCGCCGGAAGCACCGACAGTACCGCCAGCAGTACGCAGGCTGCATCGACAGCCGCCTGTCCAGGCGACAACGGCGGCATCACCCTGCCGGCGGGATTCTGCGCGACGGTGTTCGCCGATTCGATCGGACATCCGCGCGATATCGTGATCGCCGCCAACGGCGACGCTTACGTCAACACCTGGAGCGGACAGTACTACAACACGCCGGCGCCTCCGGGCGGCTTCATCGTCGCCTTGCGCGACACCAACAACGACGGCAAAGCGGACATCGTCAAACGCTTCGGCCCGGACGCCAGTCAAAAGAACGGAGGTGGAACTGGAATCGGCCTCTACAACGGATCACTTTACGCTGAAGAAGGCGACACGATCTCCAAGAGGATCGTGCGCTACAGAGTGCCCCCGGACAGCATCGCGCCGAGTGCGGCGACATCCGAGCTGATCGTCGGCCGCCTTCCGGCCAGCGGCGATCACCCGATGCATCCGTTCGTCATCGACGGCAGCGGGAACATCTTCATGGATATTGGGTCAGCCACCAATTCCTGCCAGCTCAAGAATCGCACTCTCGAGTCTCCCGGCCGCAAGCCGTGCACGGAGCTGCTCACGCGCGCGGGTATCTGGCGCTACAGCGCGAACAAGACGAATCAGCAGTTCTCATCGAAGGAGCGCTACGCGACCGGCATTCGAAACGCCGTCGGGATCGCGTTCGATCCTGGCGGACAGCTCTATTCCACCCAGCACGGCCGCGATCAGCTCGCCGAGAACTGGCCGAAGCTGTACAAGCCGCAACAAGGTCAGAATCTGCCTGCCGAGGAGTTGCTCAGAATCGAGGAGGGCGGCGATTACGGCTGGCCCTATTGCTACTTCGATGGCGAGCAGCAGAAACTCGTGCTCGCCCCCGAGTACGGCGGCGATGGGAAAAACGTAGGTGATTGCGCGAGCAAGAAGGGTCCGGAGGCGTGGTTCCCGGCGCACTGGGCACCCGACGGCCTCGTGTTCTACACCGGCTCGCAATTCCCGGCGCACTACAAGGGAGGCGCTTTCATCTCGTTCCACGGCTCGTGGAATCGCGCCCCTGCAGCACAGGGTGGGTACAAAGTCGTCTTCGTTCCCTACTCTGGGGGCAAGCCCGTCGACCCATCGAAATTCGAGGATTTTGCCGATGGGTTCGCCGGCGGACCGCTGGGCCCCGACGCAACTGACAAGGCAGCCCACCGGCCGACCGCGTTGGCCCAGGGTCCGGACGGCGCCATTTACATCACAGATGACAAGGGCGGCAGGGTCTGGAAGGTCGTATACCGGGGCGGAGCGAAATAGCGACGTTGCGCGAGTAACGGCGTAGCGCGCCTGTCGTCTAGAGGGTGAGACCGGCGGCGGCCAGAAGGTCGCCGCCGGTCGCGTTTATACCTGCTCCGGACAATCACATGATTACCTCTCCTCGTTTTCCAGGCTACGCGCGCGCGGTCCTCGGCGCGCTGGCGACGGTCGGCGCGCTGGCTTCATGCGGCGGTGGCCACCATCTCGCCGAGTATCCTTTCGCGAGCAGGACGCTGGCGGTGGTCTACATCGCCCCCCCGTCCCCCGTGCTCCTCACCAGCTACTACGACCTCTCCAGCTCACAGAACCCGATCGAAGCAGTGGTCAGAGCCGGCGCTGACGTAGCTCGCGAGAAAGAGGGACGCAAAGCGAATGCTCGCCTGGACAGCGCAACGGCGCGCATCGACATCCCCGCGGTTCTCGCCCAGCGCACCCTGCAGCGCGCCAGCCGATACCTTGGGACGCGCCCGATCAACGACGAGCAGCAGGCCGATTACCTGATGGAAGTCAGAATGGAGCGCTTCGGCATCAACGCCAAGGCCGACGAAGCCGCGTACTTGTTCACCTACGCCGAGGCCGTGCTGCTCGATCGTCGCACCGGACGCGAGATCTGGAATATCAACGTTCACGGGCGCGACAGGCTCACACCGTACGTCCAGAGCACCAGTCCCATTCCTGGCTCCGTGATCACAGCCAGCACGCTGGGCAGCGTCAGCGTCGCCGAGTTCCAGGGCGCGCTGAATCAGTTGATGGACTACTCGTCCAATCTCATCACCGACGAGCTGCGTGCCGCGTTGAGGGACGTCAGAAACAAATAGTTGGAACTCCGGGCAGCGGATTCACGGTCCGCTGCCCGCTGCGCTGCAAACCTGCGGCTTGCTGCAAGCTCCCGTTGGAGGTACGTTCGCCACGCTCGGCACATGCCGATCGAACGACGTCCGATAAAACTCAATGGGGGTTCCATGCTGACGTTGCAACGCGTCACCCGCATCGCTGTCTGCGGCTGCGCCGCCCTACTCGCTGGATGCGCCAAGAAGGACAATGCCGCGGTCGATACCACGGCGATGGCTGCCTCGAGTACCACGGCCGCCACGCCCGCTCCTTCACCAGCTATCAACCTCGCTGATGTCGCGGGCAAGTGGAACATGACTTCGGTTCCCGCCAGTGGCGACACGACGCCGACGCGCTATGTGCTCACGGCAACGAGCACTCCCGATGGCTGGACTCTGACGTTTCCCAATCGTCCGCCAGTGGCGTTGACCGTCAGCGTGGACGGCGACAGTATCCAAACCACGAGCGCGGAATACGCGAGCGTCCGGCGTAAGGGCGTAAAGGTTCGTACAACGGGCTGGTGGCATCTCCAGAATGGAACGCTGGCCGGCAGCACGACGGCGCATTACGTCGTGAAGACTCCTGATTCTGTCATGGTCCTGAACAGCACGGGCACTCGCGCCAAATAGTCGCGGCGCGCCAAGAGGAGGCGGGATGTTCAGACCCAAGGGACCGAATTGCCAAAGCTGCGGCATGCCGCTCAGCAAAGATCCGCTGGGCGGCGGTTCAAATTCCGACGGCAGCCCGAGCACCGAGTATTGCAGCCATTGCTATCGCAAGGGCACGTTCACTCAACCGAACGTCACCCCTGAAGAGATGATGAAGCTGGTGGAGGGAAAGCTTCGCTCGATGCATTTTCCGGGATTCCTCGCTCGCAGGTTTGCGCGCGACGTTCCCAATCTCCGGCGCTGGAGGGGCAAGCGGGCGCCCGAACCTGCGCGCGCCGGGGCGAGCGAGCTACAGCCGCGCGCCTGATTCCGTTGGCGGCTTGATCGGGGGCAGTGACGCCTCGATCTCGCCGCGATGGGACTCGAGCCACGGGGGAAGCACCAGATGCTCCCCGAGAGTCGCCGGATCCTCGTCGACCGTAAATCCGGGACCGTCGGTGGCTATCTCGAACAACACACCGCCTGGCTCCAGGAAATACACCGACTTGAACCAGAATCTGTCGATGACCTCGGTCGGCCTGCGGCGCGCGCGATCGATCAGCTCCCGAACCTCGAGCTCCGTTTTGTCGTCGGGCACGCGCCAGGCGACGTGATGGACGCCGCCGGTTCCCCATCGTCCACGATCCACGCCGTCGATCTCCCGCACCTCGAGGTAGCGTCCCGAGCCGCCGCCACCAATCTCGAATGCCTGCCACTCGTGCTCCGCGCCGACATCGACGAAGCCGAGCACTCCGGTGAGAAAAGCCGCGGTCTGAGCGAGATCGCGCTCCCACAGGCGCACCGAGTGCAGCCCGCGAATCTGCTTGTCGACTGGCACCGGACTCTCGGGCCACGGCGTGAACTCGCGATCGTCGCCTGTCTCGTGCAGCGTCAGCGGCAATCCATGCGGATCCCTGAACGTGACCGCGGACGTGCCACGCCTGATCTCGATTTCACCAATCGCCAGGTGGTGCTCGGTCAGCCGATCGATCCAGTACTCGATTGCGCCGAGCGGAATGGCGAGCGAGACTTCCGTTGCCAGTCCGACACCCTCCTTCGCCGGTGGCATCTCCGGCCATGGGAAAAAGGTGATGTCGGTGCCCGGATGACCTTCACCGTCGGCGTAAAAGAGATGATAGGTGCCGGGAGAGTCCTGGTTGACGCTCTTCTTCACGAGCCGCATGCCCAGCACG
>DASYIM010000187.1:0-5669 GCA_035997625.1 Gemmatimonadaceae bacterium | reverse complement strand
CCTCGAGAACTCGGAACCCATAACCAGAACCCTCGGCGGCATCACTCTCAGTGTCGGGACACCATTCCTCGGCATTCGAGGGAGTGGCGGAATCGGCATGTCGACCCTCGGCAGCCCGACGACAGCACCGAGCCAGAACCCATCGGACCTGGTCTGGGCGACCAACGCCGACCTGCTGCTCGGCCCAGTGAACGCCGGCCTTGGTGAGGGCTTCATGCCATACACGTTCGTTGGCCTGGGGATGGAAAGCAGTGCCCGGCCCGTCCAATTCACAGACGCTATCCGGACCTGGGGTTACGGGGGCGGTCTGCAACTGGCGCTCGGACACATCCTCTCAATCAATGGGGAGGGCCGCTGGCGCCGTCTCGCCGCCTCCGCAACGGTTGCCGATTCCCAGTTTGTACGAGGGATTGAGTACCGCGTTGGGATCGGATTCCACTTTGGAGGCAGCCGCTCGCGAGCCGCGGTCTACCCCCGTCGTACTTCGAGCGCGCCCCCCAGCGCGCCTGGACCCACGCGTAGCTCCCGCACAACCTGGCCGGTCAGCACTTCCTCTGCGAGCGGAGCCGCTCGCAGAGTAGTGCCCGTCGCCGAACAGTATATCGGGGTCCCCTATCGGTACGGGGGCACCTCCCCGCGGACGGGGTTTGATTGCTCGGGATTCGTTCAGTACGTCTATGGCTCGCAGGGAGTAGATCTACCACGAACTTCCCGGCAGATGGCCGGCTCGGGTATCGCCGTTGAGCCCTCCGCGAGGGCGATGGCAGTAGGCGACCTGATGCTCTTTTCGCAGGGCGGCCGAATCAGTCACGTGGCCATTTACGCCGGAAACGGGAGGTTCATACACTCCTCTTCCAGCGGCCACGGCGTGCGATACGACGATTTGGGGACGAACAGAGGCCGATGGTTCGCGGATCATCTCGTTGCCGCTAGACGGGTAACGGGTGATGGCCGCATATTGGTGAATGCTTTCGCGGGCGCCGCAATCGCCTTCGACCAGCTGGATCCGCCAGATAGCGCCCCGCCACCGTCCAGATGACCACTTCCAGAAAGCCTTCCCCGCCATTCGGCGACATCGAAATGCCGCATCCGACAGCGTCCGAACCACTCGGCGACGTGGAAGCTCAGCCGATGACTGTCAGGCTTGCAGATCTGTGGAGCGATTTCGTTCGCGCCGCAGAGGAGACGCGCGATCAGGACGGTCGCAAAAAGCCGGGATCTGCGGTGCCCATCCTCGATGATATGAAGGGCATCCTGCAGTGGGATTAGCTGGGCTCGGGTCTCCGACGTCTGCGACGGCGTGAGCCGTTGTGGTCCGGCGGATGACCCGGCTCGCCGGCGAGAGCTGAGTCGTCGCCGTTCGCTCCAAGCCAATCCAGAACGCTCTCTACCGCCGCTTTATCGGTGAGGCGCGTGCGGACGCGTGCGGGTGTTTCTCCAAACACGCTCACCCAGTGCTGCGAAAAAATCCGGGCGGTCTTGTAGCCAAGCTTGATTGACACATCGAGAACTGAGTAGCCCGGATCCCGCAGATACCCGAAACCGCGAAGCACTTTGGCGGCGACCAGCAGTTTCTTGGGCGAGCCGAGCCTGGCCCCATCGATGTTTCTATAGACGCTGATCACGGCGACGCCAGCCTCCATCGACAGATCGAGGGCGCTCGAGTAGCGGTGCGGCTGCTCGAAGAGGTTTTCGATGGTCAGCGACAGCTGGCGAGGTAACTGGCCGAGCCTGTCCCGCAGCGCCTCGATGACATCGTGGGTAAGGGCGTTTCCTTCGGCGCGCTCAACCCTTTCCTTAAACCCCTCGGGTGCGTCGTCGAAGCGGTGGAGGACTACCTCCTTCAAACCAAGCCGGCCCAGTTGAGCGACGGCGCTGAACTGCGGCGCGTGCAGGGTGACGTAGGCGATCAAAGGGAGGGACGGGTATCGCTTGAGGATGCCGGCGACCGCCGCGACGTTCATCGTCCCATCGGCGGCTGGGTCAAGAACGACCACGCTGACGGGCTTGCGACGGATAAATGACTCCAGCTCCTGCCAGGATGCCGCGATCAGGAGCTCCGGCTCGTCAGCAAAAACGTGCTTGACGTGCGCGAGAAGCCGAACTGGCAGGAACGCCGCAACGCTCAAAGTACGGTAGAGCGCATGATCTATAAAAACTGGCGCAAAATGCCCTACAGCGCGAGTGCAAATGATAGGAAAAGTGCTGTTATTGATAGAAAACAGACATTTTCTGATAAGAAAATGGCATTTCGGCAAATGCCAAGGGGCATACGTTGAGCAATTGTCAGGACGTCAACAAACTCATCCCTTATCAGGAGCTTCAAATGATTCGTCGCCGCCTTTTCCTCGCCGCCACCGTAATCGCTTCGGTCGTTCTCGCTGCTTGCTCAGACATGACCGCCCCGAAGAACGATTCGTGCCCCGTCACCAACGGCTCATCAACCTGCAAGGGCCAGTAGTACACGCGGTCGGGCTCGGGCTGCCACGGGATCGACTTACGGGGCAGCTACCGTCGCGTTTCGGAGGTCTGACATCGCTCGAACCAGAGCATCGACTTCTGGCGGAACCGATCGCGCGGGAGTCGTGATTACAGTCTCGACGGGGGGGCTCGACCGCAGCGTTTCCAAGGCGCATTGAGCCTGGAATGAGAGCTGGTGAATTTGGTTGGCGCCGGCAAAAGCCGACGCTTCGCGTAGCGCATCCTCAGCAGCATCATAGCGGCCAAAGCGCGCGAAGCCCTCCCCCAGGAAGAGTAGATAGTGCGAGCGAATCCAGGTGTTGAGCGGCTCGCTGGCTAACTGTCGGGCGTAGCTATCGAATGCAGGCTCCTGTCCATCGAGGCTGGCGAGCTCCATGAGGTTCAGCGACGCCGACCATCTCACGAGCTTTGTCTGAGCCGTATTCGCGAGAATGAGATGGGCGTCGCGCGCAGCGTCGTAATTGCCGAGCCCAGTGAACATGGCGCCGATATCTTCGAGCACCTCATCGCGCTGGGTTGGTTTACGCGTATGGCAAAGGGCCTGATAGGCGAGCTTGAGTCCTTCGGCGTAATCGCCTTGACGCGCGGCCAAGCTGGCCCTGCTGTGGAGGGCTATCCCCTGAACGTCGAAAAGTTCGTGATCTTGAGCCTGTACGATTACATCGTCGAGGATCGTTTGTGCATGCGGCAAATTACCCTTTGCCATGTAGGTGTTGGCTATACCCACCTGCACGGTAAGCACGCCTTCGCGGTCGCCAACAGTGTCCGCGATATATGCGGCCTGCGAGTATGCGCGTGCGGACGTTTCCCAATCGCCATTTCGACGGGCAGAGCCGCCGACGAGCACATTGGCCTCGACTGCCAACTTGGGAGTTCGTTCCGGGCGGGCGAGTTTCGCAACGGTCGAGAAGACATCGGTCGCCAAGGTCCAGCTCGCCTCGTAGTCCAACGCACGGCCGTACAAGAGGAGCGAACCGCAGACGACTTCGTCGATGGTCGCCCGCTTGCTCGCGTCCTCGAGTACGGCGGCAAGAACACCACGAACCGGGTCGCCGTCGTTGATGTCTTCGATCGCCGCGCGGACGCTGTGCAACTGCGCCCAGTTTGCAGGATCTATCGAAGCGCCTGTCTCGACATAGGAGTCGATCAGTCGCAATACTGAAAGTCCGGCGAAGACTGACCGCCAGGAGGCACTATCCTCGCTCAGTAAGCCAAGCGTATCGAAGTAAACCTGATGCCGGATCATGGGCGTTTTTTGGGCGAAATTTGGTGCCTCCAAAATGCTACTTCTAGCCGGTTTTAGAAATGCCTGTTTCGTATCACCATAGGGGCGATTTCGTGTCATGGCATCGGGGTTGATGCCTTCCAGGCGGTCTTAACTCTTTGGGGGTGCTTGGTCCCTCGGGATTCGACCTGAGGCTGGAACGTACCAGTCAGGCAAGGAAAACCACCATGCGTCTGGCCGCATTTCGGCCATCCTGATGCGGCTGTTGACCCCTATGATTTTCCGCGGCTCGTACAGCCATACGGCCGGCGCGTCGTCGTTAATAACAGCATATGCGGCACTAAATCGGGCACGCGCCTGGGCCGGATCCGCCATTAGCGCAGTATCGAGAAGGGCGTCGAAACGAGGGTTACTGTACGATCCGTAGTTGACTCCCTTCTCGCCGATGCCCGCCGTACCCCAGGCTTCACGGGTTGCATCGGGACTGGCGTGGAGGGTCCAGTTGTCGAGCGATGCATCAAAGTCGGCCTTCGCTTCCTTCGACACCTGTGCGACAAGCTCCATTTTTTCAATATGAACGCGAATCCCCGCCTGACGCAGCTTTTCCTGTATCAGGACGCCCATCTTGACTCGGTTCGGGCTGTAGCTCGGCACAATCAGTTTGAACGACAATTCCTTACCATTTCTTGCCCGGAAGCCGTCGGCGTGGCGAGTCCACCCCAAGGAGTCCAAGATCGCCGCGGCACGTGCAGAATCGAATGGGACCTGAGTAAGAGTGGAATCGGTTGAGGGAAAAGACCGAACTGTCGGACCCGCCGGCACTACGCCGAGAGTGTCAAGCACGCTTTTGACGAGTGATTTCCGATCTATCGACATCGCAATCGCCCGGCGCAGTTCGCGATCTCCGAAAAGGCGATGCGGTCGGAAGCGGTTGGTCGGATCCCGAAGATTGAACCGAAGAAACGCGTAGTCCATGGTGGGCGCTGCCATGAGGCGGACACCAGGGCGTCCTGCCAGCTCGGAAAGATTTTCCGGCCGAAGGCCATCGAGAAGATCGATATCGCCCCGCTTCAACCTGGTGATCGCCGTGGCGAATTCAGGTGCGACGCTCCAGATGACGCGATCCAGACGCGGCCGTCCCCTGTAGTTTGTCGTATCGGGAACAATCTCAACGGACTCTCCCCTGTCCCACCGGCGAAGTCGAAAGCGTCCGCTGCCAATTGGTAGTGGCGGCACCGAATCGCGCAGTTGTTGGGGCGAGATTTTCTCGAGCTGGTGAGCGGGCAGAATGAGAAGTTGGGCGGCGGCATCAAGAAACTGGCTCGGTTGCCGGCGGTGAAACCAGAAAACCGGCGTCAGCGAATCCGTCACAGTTACTGAATCGATGTTCTCCAGCGAGCTGGCATATCTTCCGGCAACAGCCGGATTCTTGTTCAACTGATAGGTGAAACGAACGTCGCCCGCGGTGACTCGTCGACCGTCGTGCCATCGTGCGCGCGGATTGAGATGAAACTCCAGGCTGAGCGAATCACCCGACCAGCGCCAGCTTTCCGCCAGCTCGCGTCGATAATCTTTTTCGTTTCGCGTGTCCAGGCTGGGGCCGACGTCGGCCAGGTAGTCGTAGATCTGCTCAGTAATCTGCTTCGCGCTCGTGGATTCGACGAAAGGTGGAAACAGAGTCCCGGGATCCTGTGGCGTCGAGATGACGATTGTACCGCCGTTTTCTCCGAGGCTGTTCTTGTCCGTAACTCTTTCAGAGCATCCAGTGATCAGGAGGCCGAGCAGGGTGACAGTCGTTCCACGCATGGCGGGGAAAGTAGCGGTCTGAGCCCCACGTGGAAGGCTCTAAGTTCCGAAGTGATAGAAAACGTACAGTAGGAGATATAGAATCGGCATTGACGGGGTTGTGCAGTCGTGGGAGCGTACATGACACATGGGAGAACCAGCTGCGAAGCGCCTGGAC
>DASYIM010000186.1:0-22838 GCA_035997625.1 Gemmatimonadaceae bacterium | reverse complement strand
AGATGGTGACGCAGACTTTTGTGGCGGAGCAGTAGACGCCTCACCCTGTGGTTGCGCCGGTGACGATTCGGCGCCTTTGTCGCCTTGAGCGGCGGGTGCGGCGGCAGCCGCAGGTGCGGCCGATCCGACGATCGAATCGATGTTTTCGTCGGGCGAGGCAATCACCGCCAGCAGCGTTCCGACTGGAGAAGCATCGCCCTCGTTCGCCAGTCGCTTGCGTAGCACTCCATCACCGCGCGCGACGAGCTCCATGATCGCCTTGTCGGTTTCGACCTCGGCGAGCACGTCACCCGATTTGATCTGATCGCCTTCGTTTTTGCTCCACTTGACGAGGCGGCCTTCCTCCATCGTCGGCGAAAGCGCTTCCATCACCACTTTGGTTGCCATGACAGGTCAGTCGAGGTACATGACTTTCTTGATCGCCGCGATCGTCTTGCCGGCGTCGGGCTTTGCCGCTCTCTCCAGGTTCTTGGCGTAGGGCATCGGCACGTCTTCCTGGTGCACGCGCAGCACCGGTGCGTCGAGATCGTCGAAGCACTCGCGCTGGATGAAGTCGACCACTTGCGCGCCCATGCCGCAGATCTCCCACCCCTCTTCAAGCACCACGGCGCGGTTCGTCTTCTGAACCGAGCGCGCGATCGCCTCGACGTCGATCGGTCGCACCGTGCGCAGATCGACGACATCGATGTTGATGCCTTCCTTGGCAAGTTCATCTGCCACCCGCATCGCGACCAGTACCATCTTGCCGTGGGTGATTATGGAGCAGTGATCACCCTCGCGCTTCAGCTCGGCAACGCCGATGGGGACGATGTGCTCGCCCTCGGGCACTTCGCCCTTGGTGTTGTAGAGCATCTCGCCCTCGAGGAACACCACCGGATTGTCGTCGCGAATGGCAGACTTGAGCAGTCCCTTGGCGTCGGCGGGCGTGCCGGGAGTGCAAACCTTCAAACCGGGAATGTGAGCCAGCCAGCTCTCCCACGCCTGCGAGTGTTGCCCCGCCAGCTGCAGCGCCGCGCCGTTCGGCCCGCGGAAGACCATCGGCATCTTGTACTGACCGCCGGACATGTAGAGCATTTTCGCGGCGGCGTTCACAACTTCGTCGAGCGCGAGCAGCGCAAAGTTCCAGGTCATGAACTCGACGATCGGACGGAGTCCGGCCATGGCCGCTCCCACGCCGACGCCGGCGAAGCCGAGCTCGGTGATTGGCGTATCGACGATGCGCATGGGGCCGAACTCGTCGAGCAATCCTTTCGACACTTTGTATGCGCCGTTGTACTGCGCGACTTCTTCTCCCATGAGGAAGACGGTGTCGTCGCGTTGCAGCTCTTCGCGGAGCGCCTGGGTCAGCGCGTCACGGTAGGTGACTACCGGCATCAGGAGCTCGAGTCCGAATACACGTCGGTATAGAGCTTCTCGAGCGGGGGCTCGGGGCTCGCATCGGCAAAGTCCCACGCGTCCTGGGCCATTGCCTTCGCTTCATCGTCGATCTTGTGCATTTCGCCTTCGGTGAGCTCGCCTGCTTCATACATCAAGTTGTGCAGCACCAGGATCGGGTCGCGCTTCATGCTCTCTTCCAGCTCGTCCTTCGTGCGGTACGTGCCGCTCACCGCATCGGACATTGAATGGCCCATGAACCGATAGGTTCGCATCTCGATCAGTGTCGGACGCTTTTCCTTGCGGGCGCGCTCGACCGCCCGCGCCATCACTTCGCGCACGGCGAAGACGTCTTGTCCGTCGACCGTCTCGCCGTCCATGCGGTAACCCTTGGCGCGAATGAGCACGTCCTCGTTGGCGGTGGAGCGCGAGATCGAGGTGCCCATGCCGTAGCGGTTGTTCTCGATGATGAAAATCACCGGCAGGTCCCACAGTGAAGCCAGGTTCAATGCCTCATGGAACGCGCCGATGTTGACCGCCGCTTCTCCAAAGAAGCAGACGCAGAGCTGGTTACCTCGTTTGTACTTGATGGCGAAGCCGACGCCGGCGGCGATCGGAATGTGTCCACCGACGATACCGTGGCCCCCGAGGAAGTTGGTCTCAGAGTCGAAGAGGTGCATCGACCCGCCTTTGCCGCCGGAGCAGCCGGCTTCACGCCCAAAGAGCTCGGCCATGATCGCGCGCGGATTGACGCCGCGGGCGAGTGCCTGTCCGTGATCTCTGTAGGCAGTGATGACGTAATCGTCCGGGCGAATCATCGACATGACGCCGGTCGAGATCGCCTCCTGACCGATGTACAGGTGGCAGAAGCCGCCGATCTTGCCGAGCGCGTAGGCTTCGGCGCAACGCTCCTCGAAGCGGCGCTGGGCGAGCATCGAGTGGAGCAGCTCGCGACGCAGCTCAGGAGTGGTGCCTTCGAACTCGGCGGGAGCCGCCGGCTTGGTGCCGTCAGCGCCGTTGTTGCTGGGCGTCGGCTGGTCCTTCCGTTTCTGGGTCACGGGGCGTTTCGTTTCAGTAGTCATACGCCTGCCGCCTGTACCTGCTCCCACGCGTGGTAGCTGGAGCGAACGAGCGGTCCTGATTCAACGTGGCGGAATCCCATCTCCATTCCGATCTGATACAATTCTCTGAATTCCTGTGGGGTGTAGTAGCGGTCGAGCGGGATGTGCGCATCCGACGGCCGCAAATACTGGCCGAGGGTTAGGATGTCGACGTCGACAGCGCGCAGGTCGCGCATGACGGCAACGACTTCCTCTTTCGTCTCACCCATGCCGAGGATCATCCCCGTCTTGGTGGGGATGTCCGGAGCTACGCGCTTCACGTAGCTGAAGATATCCATCACTCTGGGATATCGACCGCCGGGCCGGGCTTTCTTGTACAGTCGCGGGACGGTCTCGGTGTTGTGATTGTAGATCTCGGGTCGGGCCTCGAGCACGGCGCGGATGCTGTCGTGGTTGCCCTGGAAGTCGGGGACGAGAACCTCGACCGAACAGTCGGGAATTCGCTCGTGGATCTGGCGGATGGTCTCGGCGAAAACCCAGGCACCGAAGTCGGGAAGATCATCGCGATCGACCGAGGTGATGACAGCGTGGCGGAGACCCATCTCCGCGATGGCTTTGGCCACGCGGTGGGGCTCAGCGATGTCGTATTTCGGAGGGCGGCCGTGAGCGACGGCGCAGTAGGCGCAGTTACGGGTACAGACGTCGCCGAGGATCATGAAGGTGGCGGTACCGTGCTCCCAGCACTCACCGACATTGGGGCAATGGGCCTCCTCGCAAACCGAATGGAGGTCGAGCTCACGCATCAAGCTCTTGAGGCGCATATAGTTGGGGCCGCCTGGCGCCTTGACCTTGAGCCACGACGGTTTCCGCTCCGGGAGCGGCTCGGCGCGATGACGCCCCATGATTTGATAAAGAGTATCTGGCATCTGTTGGGGGCCGACGGGGAGGAGAGAATCCGTCGAGCTTCGGGAATCTACATCAAAAACGGTCCGGGCGAAATTGTGACAGGTCGTGGTTAAGTGGTGATTCTGTCACAAGATCGGCGATTAAATCCCCCGTCAGGGGGGCCATCAGGACGCCATTGCGCGAATGGCCGCAGGCGTAGAGGAGAGAAGGATACTCCGGATCGGGTCCCAGAATGGGGAGCAGGTCCGGAGTCACGGGACGCAATCCGGCCCAGGAGCGAGTGGTCTCAGACGACGCGAGCGCCGGGCAAATCTCTTCAGCCGCAGCGCGAACCTTTTTCACACCCGCCGCGGTCGTTTCGGCGTCGAAGCCGACGTCCTCCATCGTGCTCCCACCAATAGTGACGCCTCCGCGAGGGACGACGTAGCCGCTCGGGCCGTACGTGACGTGGCGCAGCGGCGCCGCGGAGTACGAAACAAGCTGACCGCGGGCTGGTTTGACGGCGCGCGCGAACCGGGCGCCGGAGATTTTTCCCGCCCATGCACCGGCTGCGATCACAACCCTGGGTGCGGCGAGTTGCGAGCCCGATTCCGTCTCCACTTTGCAGGAATCCCTGCCGGCCTTTAGCGAGCGGACGGCACCCTCGAAGCGCTCGATCCACTTGCTCGCCGAGCACAGCTTCTCGAGTGCCTGCAGGAGCGCGGTGGTATCGACCGCGCCATCCTGGGCGTTGAACATCGCGCCAAGAGCGTGGGGCAGGGCAGGCTCAAAGTGGCGCAGCTCCTTCTCATCGAGCCAGCGGGTGCTGGGTAGCGCCGACTTGCGCAGACCCTTGATGCCTTTTTCCGACAGCGCGAGTTGTAGGATGCCGAGTCGGTTGAGCGGCACCTTCACCCCGGTGCGCTCGGCCAGGAATTCGATGTATGATGGATAGCGATCGCGGGAAGCGATGCTGAAGTGATGCGCGGGACCCGGAGCCCGCTCGATCGATGGGGCGAGCATGCCGGCCGAGGCCGCTGAAGCCTCGCCGGGACGGTGCTCGCCGATGAGCGTGACCTCGACTCCGCGCTCCGCGAGCGCCACAGCGGTGGTCAGTCCGATCAGGCCGCTGCCGACGACGATTACCTCGCTGCTCAGCTTCGGGGCTCCGGGAGTTTGCTCTCGTGAAACAAGGCGAGGCGCGGTATCGTAGTGATGACAGTCACTTTCACTGTATCGGAGAACATCATGTTACGCGCCATTTTCATGATCGGCCTATTCGCCATGCTGGGCCTCTTCGCCGTGGGCATGGTGTTCAAGTTATTCGGCGGGCTGGTTGGACTCACCTTCTGGGTGGTTGCACTGGCGATCAAGGTCTGCATTGTCGGCGGACTGCTCTACCTCGGGATTCGGGTTCTTTCCCCGGGGACGGCGGCTCGACTCAGGGAGAAATTCTCCGGGACGAGGCTGACCAGGTACTAAGTAAAAGGCTGCGCGCGCCGGCTACCTGGTTGGCAGGCGCGCGAATGCATTAGCCGTTCTCGAGCGCCTCAACAACTCCCCAGGTAAGCAGCGGCACCATGATCTCATGGTGCCCTGTTATTTCGTAGCCTTTTCCGCTGCCCTGGGTGGGGCGTTGGACGACGTTGACGCGCGGGCGATAGTGGCGCTGCATGTCGAGGTCGCAGGTGGTGAAGCCGGTTGGTTTTCCGCCGTGGAGATTGCGTGCGATGGTCAGGGCCTTAAGAAAGACCTCCGGCATTATCACGGCGCTGCCCAGATTCAGAACGACACCGCCGTCGTGAAGCCCGGATAGCGACGCCGCCAGACGTCGGAAATCGCGGTGGCTGGTGTCGCCGATCGCGGCACCGCTCGCGGCGGGGTGCTGATGAATGATCTCAGCGCCGAGAGCAGCGTGAACGGTGCAGGGAATTCCCAGCCGGTAGGCAGCGAGTATTACCGACAGGTCGCCGTTGGAAAGCGGAATCTCTTTCAGCGCGCGGGCGAGTGACTCACCCATCCCCCAGCCGCTGGTCATGCCGGCGACGAACGCCTGGTTCATTCCGCGGCCAGTCTCCTCAGCCATGCCGAAAGTTCCGTCGACGAGCCCGCGCGCCACGTCCTCCGATGTCGCACCGAACCGGGCGATCTCATAGTCGTGGATCGCGGCGGAGCCATTCATCGCCAGGTGGGTGATCACTCCGCGTTTCATCAGCTCGATGAGCAAGGGAGCGAGGCCAGTCTTCACGATGTGACCGCCGAGCATCACCACGACCGCTTTTTTTGATTTCGCCGCCGATGCAATCGCGTTTACTACGCGCAGGAAGTCACGGGCGACGAGCACATCGGGCAAGGACTTGAGGAAGAGAGCGAAACTGCGATCTCGCCGGTCCGGTGGCGGTGGCGATGCGAACTCGGCGGCGGCGACTTTGTTTGGCCGGCGCTCGATGGGAACCGTGCGCACCTTTGAAAGATCCGCTTCCGCGGGTGGCTCCCCGCTAGTGGATGCGGTCTTCGATTTCGCCCCCTGAACCGCGCCCTTTGGAGAGCGCGGCCGGGGACCGCGGTTACCGCCTACTGATTCGGCGATGGTGTGTAGGACTTGAGAAAAAGATTGAGCGAGCCGAACGAGAGCTTCGACTTGAGCTGCAACATGATGTGCCGATCGTCGTCGGAGAGCCAGATCTCGGCATGACCATTTTCGGAGAAGATCCCCTTCGTCTTGATCACCGGCTGGATGACGATGGCGTTGAAGGTTCCCGCCGGAACGGTGAGCTTCTCCTTGCGGACGACTTTGATCCGGACCGGGTTGCGGTCCGGGCGGAAGTAGCGATTGAAGTCGTAGGTCTGACCGACCTCGAGGGGAATCGTTCTGATGAAATAAAGAAACGATCCGTCATCGAGCGGCTGGCTGACCGATGGCTCTTCCTTCGCGGGCTGCTTGGAGGTCTGAACGAAGATCGAGCGCTCGGGATAGATCTCGAACCTGCGCTCGGTGTCTTTGCCCCCTTCCTCCAGCTCCTGAACGAATCTCAGGGAAGAGAGAGTCTCGGCATCCATCCAGCTCTGGTAGACGTCGTTGACGCGGTACATGAAGTTGCCACCCCTGACCCAGAACGCGGTGTGCCAGGCGGGCCGGCCACGCAGGTTATCCAGTCCGACGACTTCCATGTGCGCGTTGCCGACTCTGAGCACGCCAAACTTCACGTCGTACTCCATTTTTTCGCCGACGGCGAACGGCACCCTGGCGTGTTTGACGCTGACGGCAACGATCGGCTGCGCCGGAGTCGATGCGGCCGGCGTCTGCGCTGAGGAGCTCGAGACGAAGGTCGCCAGAGCTGCTGTTCCAGCGATGACCTGCCTCACGCGACACCCTCCGGCGCCGCGGCGAGAACGCGTGCTTTACGGCTAAAGCGGAACAGGCTCAGAGCATCAGCCACGGGACGAATCCGTGACTCCCTCGTTCTGACGTCATATCGCGGAGCGAGATCGACGTTCTCGACGCGCCGCGCGAAACGACGCGCACGAAGGAGCAGCTCGAGGTTGGCCGCCCAGCCGCTGCTGCTGACCACGGGTTCGTCGCCGAGCGATTTGATCAGCTCACGGAGAACCGAGATGCGATAAAGGCGATAAGTGGTGAATGGATCCGCCGCCTCGGTCTTGGGCAATCCGGTGCGCTGGATCCAGTTGGCAAAACTGCGAAGTCTGCGCACGGGTGTAGGCGCCTCGTCCATCTCCTGCTTTGCCGCGACAATATCGGCGCCACCCTCGAACCGTTTGACGAGCTCGGGGATGTGCTCTGGCTGGTCGGTGAAATCGGCTTGCATCATGATAAGGGCATCTCGACGTGCATACCGCGTGCGCCTGGATACTTCCCGGACAAGCTTGTCGAGTGCAACGGCATAGCCGCCCCGCTTCTCCCCGCGAAGGATCGTCAGCGGGATCACATCGGCGTAGGGCTCCAGCGTTTCGATGGTGCCATCGGTGCTGGCATCGTCGTAAACGATGATCTCGTATTCACGAGAATAGTCCTGAAACACACGCCTGATGCGCCAAAGGAGCACACCGACGGTCTGGCCCTCGTTGAAGGTCGGAATACAGATGTAGATCAATTCATTTCCGCGGCTAGGGTTACGACGGGGGGGCCTGCACAGGCAAGATAGGAGGGGCGACTAAGTACTCGCTACCCCGCGAGCACTCTATTGTACACCTCAGCGGTTCGTTCGATCATCCGCCGGGAGTCAAATTCCCGGGCCCGGAGCCTGGCGCCCGCGGCCAGCATGGCGCGAAGTCCATCATCGCTGATAAGCGCGCCTGCCGCGCGGACGAACCCGGCGACGTCACCGGCTGGGACGAGCAGCCCGCTCTTGCCGTCCTCGATCACCTCGGGCAGACCACCCACGGCAAACGCGATCGGCGGGACCCCGAGCGCCATGGCATCGATCACCGACGTGCCAAGGCCCTCGGAACGCGCTGGATGCCAGAGCACGTCGAGACCGGACACCGCGTCGTGGATCTCCTCGACGAACCCGGCGTCGAATCCTTCCACTCCCGACACGGTGGTGCCCCCTTTGCCTTTGCCGCCCAGGAGCACGAGACGCGTCCGCCGGAAGAGCTCGCCGGGAAGTCGCCGCGCGATACCGCTCACCAGATCGAGCCCCTTTTCCTGGGTCATGGCGCCGACAATTCCGCAAATGACAGCGCTGGCAGGCCAGCCCCGCTCACGCCGCCAGTTGCGCGGTCGCTGTACCTGTGGTGCCGGAACGCCGGAGTAGACGACTTCAATGCGCTTCTCCGGAACTCCCGCTTTGACCATCACCGATTTCACCGCCTGCGAGATGGCGATGAATTGATCGACCCCGTACTTGTACTTGAGACGGACCTGTTTGGGAGGAAACGCCACGCGACGCGTCACGACCAGGCGCGTCTTCCGCGCGCCAAGCAGTGCGAGTCTGGCAATGGAGTGGGATCGAGCGTCGTGCGCGTGAACGATACTGGCGTTCCACTCGCGGGCGACCGCCCTCAGCTCGCGCGCCGATCGGATGTCCCACTCACCGCGCAGGGTGAGTCGGTAGGTCGGAATGCCCGCCTGATCGGCGCGGCGTATGAGGGGCGATCCCGCTGGCGCGACAATGAGCGTGCGGTAACCAAGATCTCTCAGCCCGGTCGCAAGCAGAAATACCTGGCGCTGGCCGCCACGCCAGCTGCGCCCGGAATCGACGTGAAGAATCCGGGGAAGCTCCACTACGCGTTTAGCTGTTTCGCGAATGCCTTGAACAGACCACGATCCCATGGCTCGGCGGAGTCGGTCATTTCTTCCGGGTGCCACTGCACCCCCATCACCCACCAGTCATCGTCGGCGGATTCAATGCCTTCGATGACGCCGTCGGGTGAGCGCGCTGTCACCTTCATGCCGTCGGCGACGCGCTTGACCGACTGGTGGTGGAACGAGTTGACGCTGAGGTGCTCGGTGCCCACCGCTTTGGCGATGAGCGATCCCGGCTCGACGGAGACTTCGTGAGTGCGTGAGTTGCGCGCGCTTTCTTCGTCGTGGTCGATATCGGTCCCGCACTGAGAAGGGATGTCCTGCACAAGAGTTCCGCCGAGCGCGACGTTGAGAATCTGGATGCCGCGACAAATGGCAAGGACGGGAATTCCGCGGGCGCGCGCTTCTTCGACCAGCGCCGCCTCGGTCGCATCGCGCGCGACGTTCACTGAGCGTACTTTCTCGTGGCGTTGCTCACCGTAACGCGCGGGATCGACATCCTCGCCGCCTGTGAGCACGAGACCGGATACAGAATCGAGAACAGTCGAAGCCGCACGAGCGCTCGAAAGTGGAGGGACGATCAGTGGTATGAGCCCTGCTCTTTCCAGGGCAGTCACGTAAGCGGCGGTGAGCCGGACACGACTGGTATCGCCATCGGGGCGAATGCTAGCGGTAACAGCAACTGTGCAGGCTGGAACCGGCTTGCGCGCGGACGACACGAGTGATCTCTCTTCGACAGGGTACGCTGGCATTGCTGCTCGCCGCCGCGTCGGCGACTACGGCACAGCCTCAAAACCTGAATAGCCTGCCGGTCGCCTGCAAGGGGGAGCCGATCACGAGGATCGATATCGATCCCAGTCCGCCGTTTCGGGTATCTGGAAACTCGTTATGGCAGCGGGCAGGCAGGTTCGTCGCGAAGCAGCACACGACGACGCGCGAATCGGTGATAAGGCGCTACCTGGCCCTCCAGCTGGGCGATCGATGCACCGAAGTCCGCCGCGTGGAGTCGGAGCGTATTCTCCGCGCCCAGCCATTCATCGCCGACGCGAACGTGGTCGCGTACTCGGACGGCAACGGCGGTATCACCCTCGGTGTCACGACTGTGGACGAAGTCTCACTGATCCTGGGTGTGGGGCTGGGCGGCAGCGGCCGCATCTTCCATTCGCTCGTGGTCGGCGAAGACAATCTGATGGGCAGCGCGATTCACGCGGACGCGGCCTGGAGGAAGAGCCAGAACTTTCGCGACACCTACGCTGGAAGGTTTGTCGATTACCAGTTTCTCGGCCGGCCCTATCAGATGCTGGTCCAGGGCGGGCGACGTGAGCTGGGAAGTGATTGGGCAACCGAGGTGAGTCATCCCTTTCTGACGGATCTGCAAAGGATTTCCTGGAGAACGACCGCCGGCAACCTGGACAACTATTTCTACTTTCGGAGACCGGACGCTGATGCGGCCGCGATCCATCTGGCTCGCTCGTATAGTGACGTCGGCGGTGTAGTTCGCATCGGTCCTCCGCTGGGCCGTGTGGCGCTGGTCGGCGGCTCACTCTCCTTCGAGGACGAGGATCCGGGCACGCAGCCCGTCATAATTACCGACGTGATCACGCCCGATACGAGCACGGCGCTGATCAATCGGTTCACCCAGCACCAAACCGCTCGCATCAATGGGTTGTGGGGGCTGCGTGACATCCATTTCGTTCGGGAGAGTGGTTTCGACGCGCTGGAAGGCGCCCAGGATCTGCGCACGGGCTATCAGGTGGCGACACTGATCGGAAAGGGAGTCACGTTCCTCCGTGGAAAAGAGACCGATTGGTTCGGGTCCACCGATCTCTATGTGGGTACAGCCACCTCGCTATCGTACGCGGCTATCGACATCTCGGGAGAGGCTCGACGTGGCGAAGAAGGCAAATGGGACGGAATGCTCGCTCATGGGCGGGCCGCGATCTACCTGAAGCCATTCAACCGTCACACGATCATCAGCGATCTCGCATACAGCGGTGGCTGGCGACAGCGCATCCCATTTCAGCTCACGTTGGGCGATGCTGACGGTGGGCTGCGCGGGTTTCGAAAGTCCGACGAAGGTGGAGCGCGGCGGTTCGTGGCGAGAGCCGAGGACCGCTATCTGATTGGTCGCTACAAGCAGTTCTCCAGCATCGCCGTAGCTGGGTTCGCCGAGGCCGGACAGATATGGGCTGGTGACGCTCCTTTCGGCGTGAACACCGGCACCGCGGCGGTTCTCGGGGTGAGTCTCCTCGCAGCCTCACCGCCCCAGTCCCGTCGCACCGCACGTCTCGACTTTGCCTTTCCAGTTAAAGGGCGACCGGGCGGCCGCGGGTATGAAGTGCGGTTCACGGTGAGCGATCTGACGAGAATGTTTCGGCTCGAGCCGCGTGACGTCCTGAACAATCGCGAGAAGTCAGTTCCCACTTCGGTTTTCAACTGGCCGTAGTTGCGCGCCAGGTGTCTAGCGCGATCGGCCCGGCAGGAATTCCCAACGAGTGAAGACAGTCGCCACGACGTTCAGTTCGCCAGGCGTGATCTGAGTCGGCATCCCCGAGCTACTGGCTGTTAACACGATCTGCTCCAAATTCGTTGCTCGAAGCGGCATCGGCTGGGCAATCCCGGTCGTATTCATCGAAAGCAAACGACCCAGAGTTCCTCCGGCGGCCCGCGCCATCGCGTCGGCGTCGCTGCGTGCTTGTTGAACCGCCGAGGCCAGGGCCGTGCGACGTGCCTCCTCGCTGCTGGTCGGGAGGTACTGAATCGAAGAGACATCGGTGGCGCCTGCGTTGATGGCGGCATCGATGACCTTTCCGAGATCGTCGAGGCGTCTGACTTCCGCCCGGATGGTGTTTCGCGCGGTGAAGCCCGACAACTGTGGCGGCTTGTTCTTCGGATACTCGTAATTCTGGCTCAGGCTGTAGCCGGACGTCGCAACCTGCTGATCGGTCAAGCCAAGTGCTTTCAACGCGCTGACTATCGCAGCCATCTTCGCGGCGTTCTGGGACGCTGTCTGACTCCCGCTCGGCGACTGCGTCGTCACTCCGAGAGTCACGTAGGCATAGTCAGGAGCCAGACGGACCTCGCCACGACCGGAAGCCGAGATATCGGACTCCCGAATGGTGGCGGTTGATGGCTGAGGCTGCGCTTCCGAAATCGAGATCAAGCCGACCAACAGGCACGCCGCGCCACCGAGAATTCTGAACATCTTGCCTCCGCGTTAGTCCATGAATGGTAGTCCTGAACTTGGACGCTCGCGAAGTGATTACTTGCACAACGGGGGCATCCGGCGCCTAGCGTTGTCCGGCTGGTACTCCCGTCATCATCCGCCTGACAGCGAAGACGAGCAGGCCGCAGACGACAGCGGCGGCGAATAGAGACAACGAAGTCTGGCGGAACAGGGCGGGCATCTCCCCCAGCTTCTCGGGATCGACGTGACCGCCGACGAGGCCGGCTACGAGGTTGCCGAGGGCTGAGGCCATGAACCAGACGCCCATCATCTGACCCTTGAACTTGAACGGCGCCAGCTTGGTCATGGAGCTCAGTCCAACCGGGCTGAGGGACAACTCACCGATGGTCTGGAAGAAGTAGCTCCACACCAGCCACCAGGGCGACACGCGGATATTTCCGCCGGCGTTGACGACGAGATTGGACGCTTTCCACATCACCACGAAGCCGATTCCGGCGAAGACTAGTCCCCAGGCGAATTTGGCGACGCTCGACGGATCCTTGCTGCGCTTGCCAAGAGCGATCCAGACGTACGCGAAGACCGGCGCCAGGAGGATGACGAAAACCGAGTTGGCTGCCTGAAGCCAAAGCGTCGGCATCTCCCAGCCGAACACGACGCGATTGGTGTAATCGCGCGCGAAAAGATTGAGCGAGGTCGGAGCCTGCTCGAATGCGGACCAGAAAATCGTCGCGAAAATGAAGAGCAGAATAATCACCACGACGCGTTTCTTCTCTTCGGTGGTGAGTCCGCCGGCGGCGAACAGGTAGATGAAATACAGGAGTGCCAGCGCGAGCATTGCCAGGCTCATCTTCTGCGCCAGCGACACCGGATTGATGTGAATCACGCCGGCCATCGTGAGAGCAACCAGCAAAGCGATCACTCCGACGCCGATGAGTGCCGAGATCTTCACCCGACGATGCTCTCGCGGATCAGACGACGCCGGCTCGGTGCCGATGTCGCCAAGGGTTTTGTCGGCTCGCATGCGATAGGTGACGAGGCCTATCAACATGCCAATACCGGCTGCACCGAAGCCGAGGTGCCAGCCCACTCTCTCGCCGAGGTACCCCGTGACGAGTGGCGCGACAAGGGCGCCGATGTTGATGCCCATGTAGAAGATCGAGAAGCCGGCGTCGCGGCGAGAGCCGCCTTCAGGATAGAGATCGCCGACGATCGCCGAGACGTTCGGCTTCAACAGACCAGTGCCCATTACGATCAGGACCAGGCCGATGAAGAACGCGGAGTGCGCCAACTTGATCGACAGCGCGATCGAAAGGTGGCCGAGCGCGATCAGAATTCCGCCGTACCAGATGGAGCGTCGTAATCCGAGCCAGCGATCGGCGATCCATCCGCCGGGCAGCGAAGCCAGATAGACTGACGCCGCGTAGATGCCGACGATGGACGACGCAGTGGTGCGGTCGAAGCCGAAGCCGCCCTGCGCCAGCGCCGCCGTCATGAAGAGAACGAGGAGCGGGCGGATTCCGTAGTACGAGAACCGCTCCCACATCTCGGTGAAGAAGAGAGTGCTCAGACCAACCGGGTGACCGAAGAACCGGTGCTCGCTCACGCCCCTGCCGATGCCTGGGGGTGGCTCGTCGAGCGTCACGTTGCCGGCCGAAGGCTGATGAAATACGTCTTTCGGTTCTCTGGCCATGATCTGGGGAGTGAGGGGTCGTTAGGCGTGCACTGCGGCGAGCGGAAGATACCGTTCAGGTGGATGTACGCCACCAGCTTCCTTTTGTTGCTCCCAGCTGACGGTTGTCGGAGTCTGCTTGATGCAGTGGACAAAATGTCCCGGAGCCTTTTCTTCGAGCGGCGGTATGATCTTCATGCACGCGACATCCTTGGCCGGATGATGACAACGCGGATGGAAAACGCATCCCGGTGGGGGACTGGCTGGTGATGGAACGTCACCGGAAAGAATGATTCTCTCCTTGCGCGCCTTCGGATCAGCGACGGGAACGGCGGAGAGGAGCGCCTGGGTGTACGGCATCAGCGGCTCCCGATAGAGATCGTCCGCGGTGGCGAGCTCCACGATTTTGCCGAGGTACATCACCGCCACGCGATCGGCGATGTGCTCCACCACCGACAGGTCGTGGGCGATGAACATGTAGGTCAGATTGTGATCGCGCTGGAGATCCTCGAGCAGGTTGATCACCTGCGCCTGCACGGATACGTCGAGCGCCGATACCGGCTCGTCGCAGACGATGAACTTCGGCTCGACGGAGAGAGCGCGGGCGATTCCAATGCGCTGGCGCTGGCCGCCCGAGAATTCGTGCGGATATCGGTTCGCGTATTCCGGACGGAGGCCGACTTCCCGAAGCAGCTGGGTGACCCGCGCATCGGCGGCCGAGCCCTCGGCGAGCTTGTGGATGGTAAGCCCCTCGCGAATGATAGAGCCGACCGTCATCCGCGGGTTGAGCGACGAGACCGGATCCTGGAAGATGATCTGCATCTCGCGTCTGATGGCGCGGAGCTCCGAAGTACCCATCGCCCGGATGTCGCGTCCCTCGAAGCGAATCTCGCCCGATGTCGGCTCGAGCAGGCGCAGGATGGTGCGGCCGGTGGTGGTCTTACCGCAACCAGACTCGCCAACAACGCCGAGCGTCTCGCCGGGCGCGACATCGAATGAGACATCGTTCACAGCCTTCAAGGCGCCGACCTGCCGGGAGAATACTCCCTTCCTGATCGGGAATTCCTTTTTCAGGTTGCGCACCGACAGAAGCGGCGCGTCACCGTTGGCGGACCGACTGGCGGTGGTCATGCTGCGTCGACTCCTTCTTCAACCACCAGCGGCGCGTGGGGCTGATTGCGGCGCTCCGGCTCCTTCGCCAGGTGACAGCGCGACACATGACTGACACCAACATCATAGAGCGGAGGATGATCGCGCAGCGGCAGCTCCCATGAGTATGGGCAGCGGTCAGCGAATCGACACCCGGCGGGCCAATTGGTCGGAGCGGGCACGGTTCCCGGAATCACATTGAGCCGCTCCTGATCGTGGCCGATGTGCGGCATCGAGTGCATCAGGCCTTCGGTGTAGGGATGATGCGGCCGGGCGAAGAGCTCGGTGACGGATGCCTGCTCGACGATCTCGCCCGCGTACATCACGATCACGCGCGACGTCGTCTCCGCGACCACTCCGAGATCGTGTGTGATCATGAGGATCGAAGTACCAAATTCCTTCTGCAGATGCACGAGCA
The DNA here is from genome assembly GCA_035997625.1 of Gemmatimonadaceae bacterium. Lineage (GTDB taxonomy): Bacteria > Gemmatimonadota > Gemmatimonadetes > Gemmatimonadales > Gemmatimonadaceae > UBA4720. The sequence continues at coordinate 7,829 of DASYIM010000186.1, read as the reverse complement.
AGTCGAGAATCTGCGCCTGGATGGTGACGTCGAGCGCAGTGGTCGGCTCATCGGCGATCACCAGCGCCGGCTTCATGATCAGCGCCATCGCAATCAGCACGCGCTGCCGCATGCCACCGGAAAGCTGGTGGGGGTATTGTTTTGCTCGATCCTCGGGCGCGGGGATGCCGGTCAGCGCGAGAGTCTCGACGGCGAGGTCCCACGCCTTCCTCCTACTGAGGCCGGCATGGATGCGAGCTACCTCGGCGACCTGATCCCCCACCGTGAAGACAGGATTGAGAGCCGACATCGGCTCCTGAAAAATCATCGAGATGCGATTGCCTCGGATGCGGCGCATCTCATCGCCATCGAGTGTAGCGAGATTCTTTCCCTCGAACTCGATCACGCTACCCGCCTCGATTCGCCCAGGTGGCTGAATCAGCCGAAGTATCGAGAGAGCGGTGACCGATTTGCCGCAGCCCGATTCTCCAACTATGCCGACCGTCTCGCCGGCGCCGACATCGAACGAGACGCCGTCGACGGCTCTTGCCACGCCACCTTCGGTATAGAACCAGGTACGCAGATCTCGAATAGAGAGAAGTGGGGAAGCCATCGTGTCAGGACCGCCGCTCGTAAGAGTCGCGCAGCGCTTCGCCAAGGATATTGAGGGTCAACACTGTCAGCACCATGAACAGTCCCGGAAAGAAAGACATCCACCAGAGCGTTCCGATTTGATCGACACCATCCTGAATGATGTTCCCCCAGCTCGCCAGCGGTGGCGGAACGCCAATCCCGAGAAAAGAGAGCCCCGCTTCGAGCACGATCACGTGTGCCACACCCAAGGTTGCTGCGACGGCGATCGGCGAGACCAGGTTGGGAAGCAGATGCCTCACCAGAATCCGTCGCCTGCTGGCACCCAGCGCCTGCGCAGCCGTCACAAATTCCGCGTGTTTCAACGCAAGAACCTGACCCCTGACAATGCGACTGAGCCCGAACCAGCCGGTGAGACCGAGGAACAGAATGAGGGCGCCGACCGAGAAGTGCGGCCACGCCACCAACACGCCAAGGAGGAGCAGGAGACGCGGGATGGAAAGGAATGCATCGAGCACGCGCATCATCACACCGTCCACTACGCCACCCATGTATCCCGCGACCGATCCGTAGGCGACGCCGAGGGTAAGGCTCACGAAGGTGGCTAGAATGCCGATCGTCAACGAGAGACGCGCGCCATAGAGAACGCGGCTCAGCACATCCCGGCTGTAGGGATCGGTGCCGAATGGATGCGCGAGTGATGGCGGAAGATTCTTGAGCCCGACGATGTCGGGCTGCGAAGCGGGGTCATAGGGTGCGAGCAGCGGCGCGAGCAAGCCGACAAGAATGATCACGCCAAGCAGAATCAACGCGACGCGGGAGGAACGCTGGCGCAGCAATCCGCGCACGGTGAGGCCGAGCGGAGACTCGCGGGGACGCGCCGTCTCAGTGGCCACGGAGTCTGGGGTCGGCCCAGGCATAGAGCAGGTCGGCGATGAGGCTGCCGACAGTGACCATGATGCTTCCGATTATCACGCCGCCGACAACGAGCGGATAATCGCGAGTGCCGATCGCGTTGACTACCGCGTATCCCATGCCCGGCCAGGCGAAAATCCTCTCGATGAAAAAGGCCCCCGTGAGGAGAGCGGGGAACGACAGTCCGATCAGAGTGATGATGGGAAGCAATGCGTTGCGGAGCGCGTGTCGCCGCAGGATCTCACGCTCGGTCAGACCCTTGAGCCGCGCGGTTCGGATGTAGTCCGCCGGAAGAACGTCGAGCAGCGCCGCCCGCTGGTATCGGGCGACGGTGGCCGACGCGAGAAGCGTCAACGTGAGCGCGGGCAGCGCGAGGTGCTTCAGACGGTCGAACAGACGACCCGCGAAGCCCATGTACTCGTGCATCACTGGATCGACCGCTCCGGCGACCGGGAAGATCGGCAGCCAGTACGTGAGTCCCAGCAGCGCGAGAATGGCGAGCCAGAAATCCGGCATCGAAAAAAAGAGCAGGGTGATTCCGCCGATGACGCGATCCACGATCGATCCGCGCCGCGAGACCTGAATCAGCGCGAGGAGAATCCCGAGGGCGAAGCCGCCGAAGAGCGCGACGACCATCAACAGCAGGGTATTGGGCAGCGCCGAGCCGAGCACCTCGAGCACCGGACGATCGTGCGAGAACGACCACCCGAGCTCGCCGTGAGCGAGCGCGCCCACATAACGGATGTATTGCTCGGGCAGCGGCCTATCGAGACCGTACTGCGCGCGCAGAGTCTGCCGCACGCTCTCGCTGACGTTCGGATTGTCGAGAACCGCGCTGAATGGATCGCCGGGAGCGAGGTGTATGAGCGCGAAGGTTATAGTCGCGACTATTGCGACGATGACCGCGGCCTGAGCCAGCCGTCGCGCGATGTAGCGGAGCACCCGCTACGGGGCTTTCTGACCCGCCGATTGAGCGGGAGCTGGCGCAGCAGGCACGCTATCCCGCGCGATCCGCTTGTCGCGCGGGATCGACCAATCGGGTATGTGTATCCAAAAGGCGTCCGACCTCAGCGGTGCCAGCTGCAGGCGCGAGTGATACCCGATTACCTGCTTCGGCTCGGCGAGCCAGATCGCCGGTGCGTCCTGGATGATCGTCTCATATGCGGCGGTGAAATAGCGCTTGCGATGAGCCTGATCGAATGATGCCAAAGCGCTGTCGATGTAGGCATCGAACACGGGACTCTCGTAGGAGCCGAAGTTGTTGCCGTTGGCGGAGCGCGACCCTTCGGTGCCCCATGATCCGCGCACGGCGCCGGGACTCGGCTGGGTGTTCCATTGGCCGATGGTCGCGTCGATGGTGCGCTTTCTGTCCTTCTCCGCCAACACCGGGAAGTCGAGCTGCTCGACGTCCATCTTCACTCCGGCGCGTCTGAACTGCTCCTGAAGCAGGACCGCCAGTTGAACGCGGACCTGACTGCTCTTCGGCACTGACATCGTGAAGCGAAGCGGCCGGCCGTTGCGGGTTCGCATGCTGTCCGCCGTCGTCACCCGCCAGCCGAGTGAGTCGAGTATCGCGCGGGCCCGGGGAAGGTCGAATGGGATCTGCCGGAGATTGGGGTCGGTCGTCGGATAGACGCGCAGGGTTGGGCCGAGCGCGGGCAATGCGAGAGTGTCGTAGACGCTCCGCACCAGGGCGGCTCGATCGGTTGCCATCGTCAGCGCGCGACGGAGGTCGCGATTCCCGAAGATGGGATGCGGCCGCTCGTGATCTGCCGGGTCGCGCAGGTTGAACTGGGCAAATACGTACGCGAGCCCGCGGTACGATTGGGTTTTCAGCTCCGGATGCTTGGCGACCTCGCGAAGATTCTCCGGACGCAGCTGCGGGAACAAATCAGTTTCGCCGGTGAGGAATCGTGTAAGCGCCGAAGTAAAGTCTGGCGCGATGCTCCAGATCACGCGACTCAGCTTGGGCGCGCCGCGATAGTTCGCGGTGTCGGCGGCAAGCTCCACGGCCGCGCGTGGGATCCAGCGCACGAAACGGTACTGCCCGGACCCGATCGGATGCTTTGCCGCCTCGGACCCGCGCCAGCCGGCCGGAGCGATGCCTGTCCAGACGTGCTCGGGCATGATCGGCAGCTGATAAACGGCGTCGTAGAACTGTTGGGGCGAGCGGGCGTGGAACCAGAAGACGGCGGTCGCCGAATCAGGTGTGCTTACCGAATCAATGTTGGTTATCACCGACGCCGCGGGTGAGCCGAGGGTCGAGTCCTTGGTGCTGGCGATGGTGAAGCGAACGTCGTTGGAGCGGACCGGCTGGCCGTCGTGCCACTTCGCGTTCGGGTTGAGGTGAAACGCGATGCTCATGGAGTCTTTCGCCCAGGTCCAGCGGTCGGCCAGACGCGGGGTGAAGCCGCGATCGCCTACGACGTTGAGCGAATCACCAATGTCGGCGAGGCGGTCGTAGACCAGGTCGACGACCTGCGCGGCAGTGGTGGTCTGCAGCAGCGACGGGACCAGTACGTCCGGATCTCCGCCGGTGGACATCGCGAGAGTGCCGCCGGTGTTGCCGCCGCGCGACTCGGCTCCTGCACATCCACAGAGGAACGCCGCGCAAAGGATCCGAACGTATCTCATCGCCGCCATGTCCAATCCTCGTCGAGAAAGTGGGGAATTCGTTCCAGCGCTTCACCGCGTATTTCGTCTTCGGCAAGCTCGCTGGCCTGCGGATCTTCCAGCTCACGCACCGCGTCGAACATAGCGATCGCCACCTCCAGGGCGGCGGGCGCACGCCCCAGGAGTTCGTGCAGGGTCGCCGGCGCCGGAATGTAGTCGCCCCGCTCGCCTGCCGAAGCAGAGAATTCCGGAAGCGACGACTGGTCATCAGCGACGAGGATGGAGCCGTGTTGTAACAGCGCGCCGTTCTCTCGCCACTGGGCGCTGCCGATCAACTTTGCCCCCTCGACAACGAGCTCTCCTTCGCCGGGGATGTCGAAACACGGGCGAACGCTGGGAGTGGGGGCGCGATGAGGCGTTGCCGCAACCTCGACAAAAACCCCGAGGCGACTCAGTCCCAGCTGCAGGATCCGATTGATTCGCGAATAGGTTGCCCGCAGCGAGCCCGCCCCGCTTACCGGCGCGGTGACGCTGTAGGTGATTTCGCGGTGATGCAGGATGGCGCGGCCGCCGGTCGGCCGCCTGACGGCGTCGATGCCCGCGTCCCGGAGTTTTTTCAAGTCGTAGAGACCTGCCGCCGGCTGGTTGCGGCCGAACGAAAGCGTCGGACGGCTCCAGGAATAGACGGCAAAAACCGTCTCCCCAGTGCGCGCGGCGCGCGCCTGCAACGCGCTGTCGCGCGCCATATTCTCGGCGCCGGCACGCGGCGGAACGGAGAGCAGACGCCAACGACTATAACTGCGCCCGGATTGCATACGGTGTTAAATTGTCACTCCTATGAGCACCACAATCAAGCACGTTGAAGCCGCGATTCCACCCGCCGAATCCTTCGTTCCACGACACGTAGGTCCCGACGAGAAAGACGTCGCCGAGATGCTGAAAACCCTCGGCTCAGGGTCCCTCGATGAGCTGATAGACGCGACGATTCCACGGAAGATCCGCTGGCGCGATGGACTGAATCTGCCGAAGGGGGTGACCGAGCTCGAGGTGCTCACCTATTTCCGGGCGCTGGCGGCAAAAAACCAGGTTTACCGGTCCTTCATCGGGATGGGTTACGCCGACACGGTGACGCCGCCCGTCATACAGCGGAATATCCTCGAGAATCCAGGCTGGTACACGGCATACACGCCGTACCAGGCGGAAATCGCGCAGGGGCGGCTCGAAGCGCTGCTCAATTTTCAAACTATGGTCAGCGACCTCGTCGGACTTCCAATCGCCAATGCGTCGCTGCTGGACGAAGGAACTGCGGCGGCTGAAGCGATGACGATGAGCTACGCGCTCAAGGGCAAGCCGGGGAAGGAAGTGTTCCTGGTCGCCTCGGAATGTCATCCGCAGACGATCGATGTGGTGAAGACGCGCGCCGGCGTTCGCGGGATCGAAGTGAAGGTCGTCAGTTACGCCGATTTCAAAGTCGGGCCGGAAGTTTTTGGCGTGCTGGTTCAGTACCCGGCGACAGATGGCGGGGTCATCGACTACACCAAAACCGTAGATGCGGCGCACCGCGCCGACGCACTGGTGACGGTAGCCGCCGACATTCTCAGCCTGGTCCTGCTGACTCCCCCTGGAGAGTGGGGCGCCGACATCGTTGTCGGCAACACCCAGCGTTTCGGCGTACCGCTTGGCTATGGCGGCCCGCACGCGGCGTATTTCGCAACGCGGGATGAATTCAAGCGAAATATTCCCGGCCGGATCATCGGGCTTTCGCGCGACGCCGACGGCAAGCCGGCGCTGCGGATGGCGCTCCAGACCAGAGAGCAGCACATCAGGCGCGAGAAGGCGACGAGCAACGTCTGCACTGCCCAGGTGCTGCTGGCGGTGGTGGCGAGCATGTACGCGGTCTATCACGGATCGCAGGGACTCTCGCGCATCGCGCGCCGCGTGCACGGGTTCGCCGCGGCGCTGAGCGAAGGCCTCCGCCGCCTCGGCTTCACCATCGTTCACGACGACTTCTTCGACACCATTCGCGTCGCGGTCGGCAAGCGCAACAGCCAGAAGATCATCGACGAGGCCCAGGCCCGGAGGATCAACCTCAGGTTCATGGATGACCGGACGATCGTAATCGCGCTCGACGAGACGGTGAGCGACGCCGACATCGAGAACCTTCTCGCCGCGTTCAACGACGGAAAGGATCCCGAATTCGGATTCGAAGACCTGGTCACGGGCACCGACACCCGCTACGACGAGCGGTTCAACCGGACGACGCCGTTTCTGAGGCATCCGGTGTTCAACAAGCACCAGGCTGAGACGGAGATGCTCCGCTACATGAACAAGCTGCAGTCGCGCGATCTGTCGCTGGTGCACTCGATGATTCCGCTCGGCTCCTGCACCATGAAGCTGAACGCAACGGCGGAGATGATGCCGATCACCTGGCCGGGCTTCGCCAAGATCCATCCCTTCGCTCCGCTCGATCAGACCGACGGTTATCGCCAGCTCTTCGACGAGCTGGAGAGCGCGCTGGCCGAGATCACGGGGTTCGCGGCGGTGTCGCTGCAGCCGAATGCGGGGTCGCAAGGCGAGTTTGCGGGGCTGCTGGTGATCGATGCGTACCACGCGTCGCGCAACGAGTCGCACCGCAACGTCTGCCTCATTCCTCAGTCGGCCCACGGGACCAATCCCGCCAGCGCGGTGATGGCCGGGATGAGAGTCGTAGTGGTGAAGACCGACGAGCGCGGGAACATCGACGTCGCCGATTTGCGCGCCAAAGCGGAAGAGCACGCGCTGCACCTGGCGGCGCTGATGGTGACTTATCCCTCGACGCACGGAGTGTTCGAGGAGTCGATCGTGGAGATTTGCGGCGTCGTCCACAAATACGGCGGGCAAGTCTACATGGATGGCGCGAACATGAACGCGATGGTCGGTCTTTGCCGGCCGGCGGATATCGGCGCGGACGTCTGTCACCTGAATCTCCACAAGACTTTCTGCATTCCGCACGGTGGCGGGGGCCCGGGGATGGGTCCGATCGGCGTGGCGAAGCATCTGGTGCCGTTTCTGCCCGGACATCCGGTGGTCAGGCTTGATGGGCGGAATGAAGTCGGCGCCGTGTCTGCCGCACCGTGGGGCAGCGCGAGCATTCTTCCGATCTCGCTCGCCTACATCAAGCTGATGGGAGGCGACGGTCTCGAGTACGCGACCAAGATCGCGATCCTGAATGCCAACTACATCGCGAAGCGCCTGGAGCCCCATTTTCCCGTTCTCTACAAGGGCGCACATGGCACCGTTGCTCACGAGTGCATAATCGACACGCGGGTGGTGAAACAGTCGAGCGGCATCGACGTCGAGGACATTGCGAAGCGCCTGATGGACTACGGCTTCCATGCCCCAACCGTCTCCTTCCCGGTGCCGGGAACGCTGATGATCGAGCCGACCGAGAGCGAGCCGAAAGAGGAGCTGGACCGATTCTGTGAGGCGATGATCTCGATCAGAGCGGAGATCAGGGAAGTGGAGAGCGGGGAAGCGGACAAGCAGGACAACGTTCTCAAGAACGCACCGCATCCGGTTGGACGCGTTGTGGCGAGCGCCTGGTCGCATCCCTACTCGCGGGAGAAAGCGGCTTTCCCGGCAGCGTGGACCCACGACTTCAAGTTCTGGCCGGCGGTTGCGCGCGTCGAGAGCGCGTACGGGGACCGCAACCTCATTTGCTCCTGCCCGCCTACGGATTCGTACGCCGACGT
>DASYIM010000185.1:0-2475 GCA_035997625.1 Gemmatimonadaceae bacterium | reverse complement strand
CATGAACCGCACACTAACGAGCGGGGTGGGTTTGGCCCTCGCGATGATCAGCATATTGTCGTGCTCCGGAGACAGCGTAACGGGAACCGGTGGTCTCAGCTCGGACGACTTGTCGGCCGATGCAACTCTCATCGCATCGGTGACGGTTTCGCTCGGCTCCAGCTCCATCGCGGTGGGCGAAACCACAACCGCGACGTCAACGCTGCGGGATTGGCGAGGCCGCATTCTGCAGAACCGTATCGTTACCTGGAGCTCGAGTAATAACTCTGTAGCAACGGTCTCCACGACCGGCCTTGTAACAGGAACGGGAGCAGGAACCGCGATGATCACCGCTGCCCGTGCCGGCAAGTCCGGCAGCGCAACGATCACCGTCACATCGTCCGGCGGACCCAGCCCTCTCCCGGTTGCTTCGGTGAGCGTCGCGCTGGCGGCGGGCACGCTGAATCCGGGACAGACGACACAGGCAACGGCAACCACCCTCGATGCCGCCAACAACGCGTTGACTGGCCGCGCGGTCACCTGGACCTCGAGTAACACCGGTGTCGCGACAGTCTCCAGCGCCGGACTCGTTACAGCGGTCGCGGCCGGAACCTCGCAGATCACAGCCACGAGCGAGGGCGTAAGTGGAAGCTCCGCAATCTCGGTGACGACAACTTCTTCGTCGACAGCCAACCCCGGTACGGTACAGGACCTAAAAGTCGCGGCCAATGACAGCGCCACGGTCACCCTCTCATTTACGCAGACCAATGATGGTGCGGGTCAGCCGGCGAAATACGACATACGCTACGCCGTCGGCTCGATTTCATGGGGCTCGGCGACCTCAGTGGCTAGCGGCTCATGCGCTACGCCGGTGGCCGGCACGGCCGTGGGAACTCAGCTGAGTTGCAAGGTTGTCGGACTGAAGCCATCGACCAATTACAACTTTCAGTTGATCGCTTTCCGCGGGACTTTGAACCAGGATGCGGTATTCGGCGCGCTGTCAAACATCGTTGCGGTGACGACGACGGCTTCTTCCGCGCCACCGCCACCGCCACCGCCGGCTGCGGTAGCATCGGTCTCGATTTCGCCGGCGAGCGTGAGCATCCAGATTGGCGCTGCTTCGCAGCTCACGGCCACCACTCGCGATGCCAACAACAATGTTCTAACGGGGAGAATCGTAACCTGGGCGAGCGCGAATACGACGCTCGCCACGGTCAGCTCGAGCGGACTCGTGACGGCGAAACTGGCAGGCACGGTCCAGGTCACCGCGACGAGCGAAGGCAAGAGCGCGACTGCGACAGTAATTGTTGCCGCGGCTCCGCCCCCACCGCCGCCGGGGTCCTCCAACGAACCGGCGGGAATGACGCTCATCAAGCAGCGCGCCTTCAACTCGCTGCAGGAGGATCCGTCGTGGGATACCGACACCCAGATGCAGATCATTCAGGACGCTGCGGCTCCGAAGTCGCCGTCTAATGCGATGCGCTTTACGTTCCCGGCAGGATTCTCGGCCGCCGGAAATTCGAACGGTCATAGCGGCGTCACGTTCGGTGGCACCAACCGCGTGATGTACATCAGCTACTGGGCGAAGTACTCGTCAAACTGGCAAGGCCATTCGACGGGAATCAATAAGCACGTCTACGCGTGGAACGGAAACGATCCGCTCTTTGTGATGGAAGCCGAAGGAGTAGGGTTGGGCCCCCTGGTGCCACGTCCAGCGCTTCAGCGGCTGGTGAAGGGTGATGGCATGTACGAGCCCAATCTCGTTCCGGGTGCGATCATCAAGCGCGGCGTCTGGTTCCACATCGAGGTAGTTCTTACAGGAAACACTTCCGGTAGCGCGAATGGCAGCATGGAATGGTGGCTGGACGGCGTCAAAGTCGGAAGTGTTACCGGGCTGCAGTGGTCATCCGGGACGACCAACTGGCATATCTTCGAGATCTATCCGGTGTGGGGTGGTGTTGGCGGCGCTTCGGTTGGCTCCACCATGACTTTTGATTGACCACGTCTACCTGAGCGGAAAACCCTAGGCGAGCTCATTAGCATCAGGCGGACGGAATCTCTCGTCCGCCTGATGTCGTTTTGCTAGGTGGTCGCCGCGATGTGCGATCTCGCCATCGCGCGCGAGCAGGAAATCTCCGCTGCAAAAGCCATCACGACTGAGCGTGTAGGTTCCTTCCTGTAGCCTACGGAATCTCCGGCCACCCCTCGAGCGCCAGGAGCGTCGGCTGCCCGCCCAGCTTGTCGGCGCGAATTGTATCGACCTGAAAATCGACGGTCACGCCCGGCACCCTGTCGCCGCGGCCCGCAACGGCTTGCCTCATCTGAACACCCCGCACGGCGGGGAACTGGTCGGCGTTGAGATTGTACGCGCTCCAGTAGTGTGTGAAGCGAAGCGCGCGATAGAGCTGGGTCGCCGAGAGGCCGGCGTGATATCCGACGTAGAGTCCTGCGACATAACCTGCGCCGGTGACCGCGCTGTGCCATCGATTGCAGTAG
>DASYIM010000184.1:0-11479 GCA_035997625.1 Gemmatimonadaceae bacterium | reverse complement strand
CAACTATCAGGGCGAGGAAATCCCGGCCACGACGGTTTTCTTCGTGTCGCCTGATTCCGGCCTGACGGTCGACAGCGCGTCCGGCATCACCGTCGGCGACAGCCTGCGATCGACTCCGGCGCGGATCGTTGCTACGGTGGGAACCCTCCAGGCAATCCAGAAAGTGGCCGTAACGCTACGCCCGGACATGATCGTCGCCGCAAATGGAGTCGACACTCTGAACTACTCGATCCTTGACGAGAGCAAAGACCGGTCGGCGGCCCTTACGATATCATTGCGGCACGGCGTCGCTCCGACTGACAGCGCGGTTTCATCCTGGATCGTGAGCTTCGCCATCGTCTCGCAACACAAGGCAGGGCTCGTCGAACTGGTGGACGAGGCGGGCAAAGCATCGGTCGTGGACACCACCGATGCGTCGGGGATAGCGGGAAGACAGATTCAGCTACATCCTCTCAACCTGGATTCGGCCACTCAGGTGGATTCGGTCATAGTCAATGCGACGGCGAAATATCGCGGCGTCCCGGTGAGCGGCAGTCCGGTACGGCTCGTTCTGCTGTTCAAGCCGGGCAGCTAGCAACTTCCTCTGGAGGAAATCGATGGCGCAGATGGAGGCTAGAGGTGGACCGCGGCCCAAACCAGGCACGCTGAATCAGCTGTTCTTCGACGCGGTGACCAAATTCAATCGCCCTGACGCGCTGCAGGTGAAGATCGGCGGTGCCTACAGGCCGATCTCGCACAAGGAAGTCGCCGAGCGGGTGCGGCACGCGGCGCGCGGACTGTCGTACCTCGGCGTGCGGCGCGGCGATCGCGTAGCGATCCTGTCAGAGAATCGCCCGGAGTGGGCAATCGCTGATTTTGCCTGCCTTACCGCGGGAATGACCGACGTGCCGATCTATCCGACGCTACCATCCGATCAGATCGCCTACATCCTGAAAGATTCCGGTGCGACCGCCATCTTCGTCTCCAACAAAGAGCAGGCTGAAAAGATTCGGCAGATCCGCAATCAGCTGCCGGCCCTGAAGAGCGTGATTGGATTCGACGAGATTCCGGGCCTGACCAATCTGTCGATCACCGAGCTGGAGAAGCACGGCACCCAGGGCGAGAACAAGGATACCATCACGACGTATCGCGAAGACGCGCTCTCCACCAAGCCGGACGACCTGGCGACGATCATTTACACATCGGGCACCACGGGTGAGCCGAAGGGCGTAATGCTCACCCACGACAATATTTTTTCCAACGTTGCGGGGGCGAGGACCAAGATTCCGTTCGAGGGCGACGACACCGCCCTCAGCTTCCTGCCGCTTTCCCACATTTTCGAGCGAATGGGCGGGCACTACCTGATGTTCGCCACCGGGACTTCGATTGCCTACGCCGAATCGATAGACACCGTGCCTGTGAATCTGGGGGAAGTGAAACCAACTATCGTGCTGTCGGTCCCGCGCCTGTACGAGAAGATGTACGCCCGGATCCTGGAGACGGCCCTCACCGGCGGTTTCCTGAAGAAGAAGATCTTCTTCTGGGCGCGCGGCGTCGCCGAGCGGTGGGCGAACGAGAAGCTGGCAGGCAGGGAGCCGGGCGCCTTGCTCGCCAAACAGTACGCGATCGCCCAGAAGCTGGTCTTCTCGAAGCTGAAGGCGCGTACCGGCGGCCGGTTGCGATATTTCGTCTCGGGCGGCGCACCACTTTCACCCGAGATCAACAAGTTCTTTTACGCGGCCGGCCTCGTGATTCTCGAGGGGTACGGTCTCACCGAGACCTCGCCGGTGATGTGCGTGAATACTCCAGAGGATTTCCGGATCGGCACCGTCGGCAAGCCGATCGACGGAGTCGAGGTGAAGATCGCCATCGACGGCGAAATCCTTACTCGCGGACCGCATGTCATGAAAGGCTATTACAACAAGCCCGAAGCGACGCGGGAGTCGATAAATCCGGAGGGGTGGTTCCACACCGGCGACATCGGCATGCTGCGGGACGATTTCCTCGCCATCACCGATCGCAAGAAGGACATCATCGTCACCGCCGGCGGCAAGAACATCGCGCCCCAGCCGCTGGAGAACAAAGTCAAAACCAACAAATACGTGGCGCAGGCGGTGATGCTCGGCGACAAGCGCAAATTCCCTTCAATGCTGATCGTGCCGAACTTCGATCAGCTCGAGAAGTGGGCGATGAAGCGCAATATCATGTGGACCGATCGCGCCCAGCTGCTGCGGATGCCGACGATCCAGGCAAAGATGGAGAAGGAAGTGAACAAGGAGCTCGAGGGTGCGGCGCACTACGAGATCCCGAAGAGGATCGGGCTACTCGAGCACGACTTCTCGATCGAGCGTGGAGAGCTGACGCCGACGCAAAAAGTGAAGCGCCGGGCGATCGACAAGCACTACAAGCAGCTGATCGACGCTCTTTACGAAGACGCCGAGCGTACCGGAGTCACCGACCAGCACGCGATAGCTTAGCGAGATCGGCGACGCGCCACGCGACGAGGGATTTGTCGGCGTAGGCTCCGTCCTCTTCCTGGCACTCCTCCACGATTGTCAGCACCGGATCGGGAAAGGAAAATGGCGGCGCCTGGAAATCGAGGGCGCGCCAGTCGCCGTCGGCCACATCGTAGTTGTCGTTGCGCCCGGGAAACGACGTCGTGAGCAGAAACCGAACACTCGACCGCGCGACGTTCGCCAGCACCGCTCCGATATTCGCGTACGACAGGTGCACCAGGCAATCGCGGCACAGGAGCACGTCTGCGTCCGGAAGACGGTCGCTGGTGAGATCGAGATTCAGGAACCGCCGGTCGTTGCGCGAGTGCAGCTGCGTGTTCCGCTCGACGATCGATGGCACGATATCGCCGCCGATGTACTCGATTCCGCTCAGATCGACGCGCTCCATCCATGTGAAATCACCGCAGGGGAGGTCCAGCAGCAAGCGCGTGTCGAGCTGGCGCAGCGCGGCAGGGAGTCGCTCACGCAGCACCCTGGTTGAATCGAGATTCGATCCGACCCCGGATCTGGAATCCGGATCGGACCAGAGATTCGTCTCGTAAATTCGCTCGAATTTCTTCTGAAGCCCGAGCCCGGAGAGCTCGCCTGCTTTCTCGGCGAACCGGCGCTCGGCAACCGTCAGCCTGCGTTTCGGAGAAGTCAAATTGCCGGCGCCCGGAAAAGCATGCTCGGGCCGACTCTAGTTCGGCTCTGGCTTGTAGACGCGCACATAGTCGACCAGCATCGTCGCCGGAAAGATCGCGTCCGATTTCGGATCGCCGTCAAAATGACCACCGATGGCGAGGTTGAGGATGATGAAGAACGGCTGGTCGAGTATCGACTTGCCATACTGCTGGATCGCATCGCGTGTAACCGAGAAGTGAGCTACGTCATCAATGAAAAAACGCACGGCACGGGCGTCCCATTCGACGGCGAAGACGTGATAATCGGCAAGCGGAACGTTCACGGGCTGCCGGTGAGCGAAAGGCGTGTTTCCCGAATAACCCGGACCGTGAATCGCCGAGCTCGAGATGCTGGGCTCGCTTCCCTTGTTCTCCATGATGTCCAGCTCTCCGCACGCGGGCCACGAAATGGCGGGGAAATCCTGGCCGAGCATCCAGAAGGCCGGCCACAATCCCTGGCCCGCGGGCAGCCGGATCCTCGCCTCGACCCGGCCCGGCTGAGCGAGAACCTTTCCGCGCGTGGTGACCTTCCCGGAAGTGTACATGCAGGGGCCGTAATAGCACGCGAGACCCGGCGGCGCGGTTCGGCCGACAATCATCAGCTGGCCCTGCCCATTGAGGGATATGGTGTTGGGCGAGTCCGTGTAGTACTCCTTTTCATTATTGCCATAGCCGCAGTTGCCCTGGGCGCAGCCATCGGTCAGCTCGTAATTCCATTTGGTCTCGTCGATGCGCGCTCCGGCCGGTCCATCGAACTCATCGCTCCAGACGAGGGTCCATTTTGCGGGATTGGGCGTCGGCGTCGGTGCCGGCGACGAGGGGCCGTTGCCGGAGCACGCAACAGTCGTGGCGAGGGCAAGCCCACTTGCCCATGCCTTTGCGGTTGATGACCTTCGGCTTCTCGGCATCGGGATTGGGACGATGTGCAAATAGAGATGGTCTAACGCGATTGTGAAACGGCGTGCATATCTAACGATGCGCGCAACGACGCACACCTTCAACTCCGACGCCAGTCGGGCAACATGCAAATCCCATGTCCAAGTTCGCCAACATCCTCGAAACGGTCGGTAAGACTCCAGTAGTAAGGATCAACAAGCTGGCACCGCCAAATGTTGATCTCTATGTCAAAATCGAAGCATTCAATCCGCTGGGCTCGGTGAAAGATCGCCTCGCGCTGGGTATCATCGAAGACGCGGAGCGTAAAGGCGAGCTCAAGCCGGGCCAGACGGTGGCCGAGGCGACGAGCGGCAACACCGGCATTGGCCTCGCCATGGTCTGCGCGGCGAAGGGTTATCCTCTCGTCGTGACGATGGCCGAGTCGTTCAGTGTCGAGCGCAGAAAGCTGATGCGATTCCTCGGCGCCAAAGTCATTCTCACGCCCGCGCCGGAGGGCGGCACCGGAATGGTGAGGAGAATCAACGCCCTCGCCAAAAAGAATGGCTGGTTTCTGACCCGCCAATTCGAGAACGAAGCGAATGCCGACTATCACTCGAAGACGACTGCGCGGGAGATCATCAACGATTTCCAGGGCGAGCGCCTCGATTACTGGGTGACGGGCTTCGGAACCGGCGGTACGCTCAAGGGCGTCGGCCGCGTCCTGGCCAAAGAGAGGCCGGAGGTGAAGGTCGTTTTGTCAGAACCCGCCGACGCGGCGATGGTGACCAGCAAGACCCCACAGGAGCGCAACGCCGACGGCTCTCCGGCAGCGCGGCATCCGTCGTGGAAGCCGCATCCCATTCAGGGCTGGAGTCCGGACTTCATTCCGAAACTCACCGGCGATGCGCTGGAAATGGATCTGGTGGATCAGGTGATCACGATCCCCGCGCCAGTTGCCATGCAGAACAGCAAGCAGCTCGCGCAGAAAGAGGGGATTTTCGTAGGCGTCTCCGCGGGGGCGACGTTCGCCGCGGCGCTGGAGATCGCCAAGAGCGCGCCAAAAGGAACGACGATTCTGGCGATGCTTCCCGACACGGGCGAGCGCTACCTCAGCACTCCACTTTTCGCTGACATCCTCGCTGAGATGAGCGAAGAGGAGCAGGCCATAGCGGCTACGGCCTGACCAGACGCAAGGACGACGCCTGGTGCCTCACCTCGCGGGAGGCACCGGCGTGCCGGGCTTGATGTCGGTGTTGTGGTAGCTGACAATTTTCCAGACGCCTTTGTCCCTGGCGACGACTTGCAGGAGTCGCGTGTGAAAACGCCCCTGGTCATCCGTCGCCACACCCGGAGGGGGCTGCCCCGCACCGTGGACAGTCGTCAATGTTTCAACGACGGCTACATCGGGCCGCACGAAACGCAGCGAAACGATATCCTGGCTGAGGTTGGTGTTCCTGAAGATGCCGGCGAAAATGGCCTGGTGCTGCTTGAGAAAGGCGTCATACCCATCGAAGAACTGCCCCCGGATGTTGGTGAATGTCCCCGTCGTCGCGAAGTCGCGAGAGTATCCGACGGCATCGCCCCTGTTCCATGTCGCAGTCTCATTCTCGATGATCCCCCGAATCGCGCTGTCGTCCTTTGGCGACTGGGCACCCAAAGGGATTGCCAATCCAACGGCGCAGATCGCAAGCAGCAGCCTCATGGTAACTCCGACTCAGAAGTTTTCTGCAACTCGACGAACAAAGGTGCGGTGAATGTTCCAGCCGGTTACGAGGACGTTGGGCGGAGATCCGCCGAGGTCTCTCACTCGGTAGGTAGCGGTCACGGTGCGCGTTTCACCGGGTAAGAGCGAGATGTAGTTGTCTTCCCACTCGACTGGCAGCGCCTCTTCCCCACCCTTCCCCGTCAACTGCAGGCGCAAAAAGAACGCGATGGCCTTGCCGGGGTTTTTCAGCGTCACTCTCGCTGTGCCGGTGCCGCCGGTGTTGTCGAAGCGGGCGATGACGCTCACCGCTGTCTGAGGCATGCTTCGCAACGCGGTGAAATCCGCGTAGTTCTTAACCGGCGTCATGTACCACGTCGATGAGTCGGAGAGGGCATCCATTCGATTCGTGAGCCAATAGAAATTGGTGCTGAGGGGACGCCCGCCGGCATCGGTCAGCCGCAGGTCCAGCAAATAAGGCGCGGTGGTGCTCTGCTCCTGCAGAATCGACACGCGTATGCTGGTATCACCCGGTACGTCGATTACCGTATCGCGAGCGAGCCGCTCCCTACCATCGAGGTCGTACACCCTCGTTCGGAGGTGAACGCCGCCGATCGTCGCTCGACTCGCGCTGCTGTTCACTACGGCGATGGACCGATCGTCGTAGGAGTACATCACATGCACCGGCTCGTTTGCTTTCTTTGTTCCGAAATACCCGCCGCCGGGACGCAGATACCAATCGAAGAGATGCCAGTAGATCGACGGCCAGGCGTTGTTGAACATCCACTGGATCACGCCGGTCGAGACGTACTGATTGCGACGATAGGCCTCGAACATTGCCCGCTCACCCTCGTACGTCATCAGCTGCGATGTCACCGTATAGTCCTCGGCCGTGGTCGGCGAGCCGAAGCGGCTGGATAGCGCGGTGTTGAAGCGATCGAGCAAGTGCGCGAACTGACCGCCGGCCGCGTGATAGAACCAGACGGTGTCGAGCGGCCACTTGATGTCCCCCGCGGGAATCATCTTGCGCATGCTCTCGATCGGCGGAACGGCTGCGCCGGGGCTGGTCTCGGTGTTGTAGGCCCACGCGCCGCCGTGGGTGCTGTCCTGCAGCCAATACGAAGGCGGCACCCAATCGTACGGACCCGTCATCTTCACGCCGCTGGCGCCCGAGAAAGCGGCAGGCTTGGCGCTCGCGGATGAAATCGTAGGATTGGGCCAGCCTTCCTGCTGCTCGACCTGCAGATACATCTGCTCGACGTCGGCCGGCGGCGGATTGTCGCTGCCATTGAGCCACACCAGCGCGCTCGGATGACCGCGCAGCCGGCGGATCTGATCCCGGAGAGATGCCTGGGCTACGGTGCGCTGCTCCGGAGCCCAGTTCTTCCATTCCTCCCAGGCGCTGCAGCACACCCAGCCGCTCATGACCAGAATGCCGAGGCTGTCTGTCTGATGCCAGAATCGATCGTTCTCGTAGTTGCCCTCGAGGCGGAGGGTATTGAGATGCATGTCGAGGGCATAGCGGAGCTGCGCATCCTGCCGCTCGGGCTGCGGCCGGAAAAACATGTCCGGCGCCCAGCCGCCGCCGCGAATCAGGATCCGCCGGCCGTTGATGCGAAAGAGTCGCCCCCCTTTGGGCGTCGATTCCGAGGTGATCTCGCGGATGCCGAAGCGAATATTCTGTCGATCCGAGACGCGTCCGTTGGCGAGGAATTCAAGAGTCAGCGGATACAGCTCCGGCTTGCCCAGCTCCGCGGGCCACCACAGACGCGCGTTGCCAAAGCGCAGCTGCGGGAAACTGTCGGCGGTGAATCGCACCAGCACCGAGTCGTTCGATGCCAGTGTCAGCGCGCGACTGAAGTCGACGGTGCCGATACGGCCATGCAAGGTGCCGGTGACGGTACGTGAAGTGAGGTTCCTGAGATTGGCCGACACAGTGAGATCTGCGTTGTGGAGACTGGCTGTGTCGACGCGGCTCGTCACCATTGGGTACCGAAGCACTACGTCACCGCTCGCGCTGAGCGAGACAGGCTGCCAGAGCCCCATGTCCTTGTCGGGCGGCGACGGATTCCAGTCGACCCAGGTCGTTTGCAGATCGGGCGGTGTCGGCGCCAACACCTCGACCGCGAGGGCGTTCGATCCTCTGCGATTGACCGCGTCGGTGATGTCGTACTCGTAACGGCGGTATGTGCCGGCCGCGGCGGTTGAGTCGGCCAGTCTCCGGCCGTTGAGCCAGATATTCGCGCGGTAGTTGATTCCGTCGAAGTTGAGTGTCACGCGCTTGCCCTGCATCGATGCCGGAACTCGAAAAGTCGTTCTATACCACCACGGCACCGCATAGGGGCTCTGCGGATCCATCGCTGTGTGGACGAAGTTCGCGCCGATCTTGAAGGTCGTCCCCGGCAGATCGCGAAGATTCATTCCGAAGAACGGGTCGGGATAGATCCCGTCGTCGACCAGGGTGCCAACAACCGTTGACGGCACTGTCGCGCGGTACCAGTCCGTCGGTCGATAGGCAGGTGCAGAGATGGTCGGTCCGTCGGTACCGACTTTCGCGGACGACTGAATCATCCATCCGTCGTGGAGCATCAGCTGATCCTGTGCGGCGGCTTTGCCGGCGAGCATGAGCGGCGTCAGGAACGACAACACATACCGGCTTATCAACCTCACGACACCGCCCCCGCCATTCCGAATGGCCAACGCTGGGTGTTCCACGACCAGAGGAGAAACGCGAGAACTCCGAGGCCCAGCACTGCCAGGCCGAAAAAGATCACCTCGATCTGGGTCGTCGCAAAAACGAAGATCCAGCCGAACAAGGCGATCAGCGCGGGCAAGGGGTAGAGCCACATTCTATAGGGCCGCGGCAGCCCGGGCGCGCTCTTCCGCAGCAGGATGAGTCCCACGATCTGCCCCATGAACTGAACGAGGATGCGCGTCACGATAAGGGCATCGATGACCGTGCCAAGCGAGAAGAAGCCGGCGATGATCGACAGGATGCCGAGCACGATCACGGATACATAGGGGAAATTCTTGGTCGGATGCAAACGACCGAAGACCCGGAAGAAATACCCGCTCTCCGCGGCGGCAAAGGGAATTCGCGAATATCCGAGCAGCAACGCGAACACCGACCCGAACGCCGTCCACAGCACCAGCAGGGTGAAGACGGTCGCCACACGCGAGCCGTAGATCTTCTCCATGAAGGTCGAGACGATGAAATTCGATTCCGGGTGCGCTCCGGCGGGGACGAACTCGCGCCATGGAACCACGCCGATGATCGAGAAGTTGATTCCGATGTAGATGATCGCGACAGCGATGGTGCTGATGAGGATCGATCTGGGGATCACTCTTCCCGGATTCCGGACCTCGTCGCCGATGTAGCACACGTCGTAGTAGCCCAGGTAGTCGTAGATGCCGATGCGCGTGGCGGCGCCGAGCCCGAGGAAGAATCCGAGGGAGAAGTTGAACGCGCCCGGAGGAAAGTCGAACGCGATCTTTGGATTGAAGTGAGTCGCCCCAGCCACGATCACGGCGAGCACCGTGACAAGCGTTCCGATCCAGAGCGACACCGTTATCTTCGCGATCGACTGAATGCGCCGATACAGGAGTGCGATGTTGATGAAGCCCACCACAGTGACGAGGGCGATCACCCAGGGACGTGTGAGTCCCGACCACAGGTAGCTGGCGTACTGGGCGAAGCCGATGTAACCCGAGGCAATTTCCAGCGGGCCGCTCAGGATGAATTGCCAGACGAACAGAAACCCCATCAGGCGGCCGAGTCGGGCCGGGCCGAATGCCTCGCGCAGGTAGTGGAACGATCCACCCGAGCCGGGCATTGCCGCGCCGAGCTCGCTCCACACCATGCCGTCGCAGATCACGATCACCAGCGCGACGATCCAACCCAGCATGGCCTGCGGCCCGCCCATGGCAGACATGAGCAGCGGAATGGTGATGAACGGCCCCGCGCCCATCATGTTGGTCATGTTGAGGGCGGTGGCGGGGAGAAGCGTGAAGCGCCGAGTGAGGTGTGGCTGGTCTGGTGCCGTCATGGGCCTCGGGTGTGGGATCTGTTATTTGTTGAACCGTTGAACAACCATCCCGGCAACGACGGTTGCAACGAGGGCGACGAGAAACGCGGGAATGCCGGCGAGCACAGGCCAGGCGACGATGGTCAGCACCATCGATGTGTGATGGTCCGGCGATGCGAGTCTCGACCGGATGTAAGCGACGAGCGCAACTCCGAAAGCACCGAATGCGACGGCGGTGGCCGCTCGCCACGCAGTGGTACTCGGCGAATTATCCAGGCGCGCGTACTCGTATCGAACATGGGAAGCGAAGATGACGGCGCTCATCAGCCAGGCCGTGAGTCGAAACGCGATTCTCATCGGGCCTGTGACAGATCCCGCCAGTGCGCTGAATGCTTCGCCGATGACGAAATAGGCCAACCCAATCAGCACCACCCGGCGGATGGCCGGAGGGCTCACTCCCCTGCTCCTTCGCGGTAAAGGCAAGAAGGGTTTATCAATCGCTGTCGCCCTGGAGAGGTTTCCGAAACTGTACGACGCGCCCCACCTCTTCATATCCCGCCCGTTGATGTGCGGCGTGGCTGATCAGATTGTCAAGCAGAGCGTCGGAAGCCATCTCGCTGTAGCCTCGTCCACGCGCCCAATCCTCGGCGGCGCTCAACAACGCGCGCCCATAGCCCGCGCGCCGGACGTCAGGATCGACGTACCACGCCTCCACAAATCCGACGGGACTGGTGTCACAGCCATCGGCGTAAGGCCGCGATCCCGCCTCCACGAAGCCGGCAATCGAGCCGTCTTCGCGCTCGATGAGAAACACCCCGGCGTCCAGCCGTGCGCGAAATTCCATCATCCCTTTCGCCAGGTCATCGACCGAGTATTCCGGAAACAGCGCCACGCTCATGCGCAGCCATTCGCCCCAGTCGGCGTCGGTGTAGGCTCTGACTCTCATTCAGATCAGCAGGGTTCAGTTCCATAGTACCTCGCAGCGCGCAAGGCGGGGAGGCCAACGAATGCGATCGAGCAGTGCCGCCAGTCTTGATGGCACCCGCCGCGAGGGGTAGCGTATGAGCACTCGCCACAATTTCTTCCCGCTCTCAGAGGCCAGCCATGCGGACGGTACTTCGGTCGTTGTTGGCGCTACTGCTCCTCGCCCCTGCCCTGCCGGCCCAGACGCGAACCATCGCCGAGCGACTCGGATATCCAAGAGACGCGAAGCTGCTGATACTGCACGCCGATGATCTGGGCGCCGCCCACTCGATCAACGCGGCGACCTTCGACGCATTGGACAAGGGAATAATTTCGTCGGCGAGCATCATGATGCCGACGCCGTGGGTGACCGAAGTCGCCGCGTACGCGAGAGCGCATCCCGATGCAGACCTCGGATTGCACCTGACGCTCACCAGTGAGTGGCAGACGTATCGGTGGGGAACCGTGGCATCGGCGGATAAGGTCGCAAGCCTCGTCGACTCCACCGGAACCCTTCCCGACGACATCGGTCCGGTGAGCAAGAGGGCGAAGCTGCCGGAGGTCGAGCTGGAGATCCGGGCACAGATCGAGCGGGCAAGAGCGCTGGGCATTCGCCCGACGCATCTGGACAGCCACATGGGCGCCCTGTTCGACACACCGGCTCTCCTTACCGCGTACATCAAGGCGGGCCACGAGTACCATCTGCCGTTTCTGGCGCTGCGAATCAATCCTTTCAGCAACCTGCCGATGCCGCTG
>DASYIM010000183.1:0-27937 GCA_035997625.1 Gemmatimonadaceae bacterium | reverse complement strand
TGGTCGCTCATCGGCGATGCAGGCGAGACCTACGACCTCACCAACATCGGAACGTTGTTCGCGTTCACGCTGGTTTGCATCGGTGTGATCGTCCTCCGCTATACCGATCCAGAGCGCCCTCGGCCGTTCAGGGTGCCGTTCGTCCACGTGGTCGGGATTGGGGGCGCTTTACTCTGCGTCTTCGTCATGAGAGGATTGCCCCACCTCGCCTGGGTGCGGTTTGGGTGGTGGCTTTTGATCGGGCTCGTTCTTTACGTGATTTACGGATTCCGCCATTCGACACTGCGGCGCGGGACGGGACCGGTACCCGTCGAGCCACCGCCTCCGATCGAGCGATGAGCCGGTCGTCGAAGAGATCGCAATGATACGTCACATCAGGCGGTTGCCGCTCACCACGTGGATCATCATCTCGATGGTGGTGGGCATCCTGATCGGCATGTATTCGCCGGAGTTTGCGGTCAAGCTCAAGCCGTTGTCGACGGTGTTTCTGCGAATGATCAAATCCATCATCGCGCCGCTCATCTTCGCCACGCTGGTGGTCGGCATCGCAGGCCATGGCGACGACATGAAGCGGGTCGGGCGCCTGGCCCTGAAGTCGATCATCTACTTCGAGATCGTGACGACCCTGGCGCTGGCCATCGGCCTTTTCGCCGTCAACCTGGTGCGGCCGGGCGACGGCGTCGTACTCGGCGGATCAGCGGCCGCGGGACAGGAGTTTGCCCACAAGACGCAAAGTGGGACGAGCTTTCTCGAGCATCTCGTGCCACAAAGCATCTTCGAGGCTGCTGCAAACAATGAAGTGCTGCAGGTGGTCTTCTTCGCGGTGCTGTTTGCGGTCGCACTCTCGAAGGTGCAGGGACGGTCCAAGGAGATCATGCTCTCGGTTTGCGAGGGCCTTTCCGACGTGATGTTCAAGTTCACCATGATGGTGATGCGCTTCGCTCCATTCGGCATTGGAGCGGCGATTGCCGTGGCGGTAGGACAGAGTGGTCTCGGCGTGCTGTTGAATCTGGGCAAGCTGGTACTCACACTCTACGGCGCACTGGTGGTGTTTTTCCTGTTGGTGCTGCTGCCGGTGGCGCTGCTGTTCCGGGTGCCGATTCGCCGCTTCGTCCGCGCGGTAAGGTCTCCCGCGCTGATCGCCTTTTCGACGACGTCGTCGGAAGCGGCGCTACCCCTGGCGATGCAGTCGATGGAAGCGATCGGAGTTCCACGTCGGATTGTCGCCTTCGTGATGCCGACCGGCTACTCGTTCAATCTCGACGGCTCGACTCTCTACCTCGCCGTCGCTTCGATCTTTGTGGCGCAGGCCGCAGGGCATCCGCTCACGATCGGGAATCAGCTGGCGATGATGCTGGCGCTCATGATCACGAGCAAGGGCGTGGCGGCCGTGCCCCGCGCGTCGCTGGTGATACTGTCAGGTACCCTCGCGACGTTCGGTCTGCCGCTCGAGGGTGTGGCGATCATTCTGGGTGTCGATACGCTGATGGACATGGCGCGCACCAGCACGAATCTGATCGGGAACTGTCTGGCGACAGTGGTGATGGCTAGGTTGGAAGGTGAATTCGCCGAGCCGCAGCCCGAAGTGCTCCTCGCGCAGGAAGGACTTCTTCCGATCGAATCTGTGCCCCCGGCACCGCGGACTTCAGGCGCTGCTCCAGCCGCTTCCTGAGCGGCGAACCGCGGTCCATCAGTCCACCGCTGAAAGCGACGGCAACCGCGGCGCGCTCGTCGGTAAATAGCTGACGCGCCAGCGCGCGGATGTGGAGCACCAGCTCCTCGGCTGCGAGAGTAATGAGCGCGTTGGCGCGGGGATCGCCGGCAGCAGCGGTGCTGAAGACGACAGGAACGAGCGACGCAAAGGCGCGGGCGTCCGCTGCCGCCGCCCACGGGATGAGATCCTGGATGTCCTCGCACTGCGTAGCGGCAAGAATCGGGAAGAGAAGCGCGGTGGCTGGCTCGCGGCCGTCGCTCGATGCCGCGACGATGCTGAGCGCCCGGCGCCCAATCCAGCCTCCACTTCCTTCGTCGCCAAATGTCGGCCCCCAACCACCACAACGAACGAGTTCGCCGGCCGGGCTGCGTCCGTAGGCAATTGAGCCGGTCCCGACTACGAGCAGTATTCCGGCACGATCTTCGAACGCATCGTACATCGCGATGAGGCCGTCGGAGTCGATAATTACTTCTTCAGCGAGCTCCTTTGCGTCGAGGGCGGCGTGGAGTGCCCGACGCTCTTCTTCGCGTCCGGTACCCGCAACTCCGCAGTACAGAACGCGCGGGAATACGGCGCCCGGTTGGGCGATCTCGCTAACAGCCTTGGCCACCAGGTCCGCGATGACGTTGGCGGATTCCGCCGCTCTGCCCGGAACGACAGCAGACTTGGAGCCTTCAACGGTGGCGAGAACCTCGCCTTCGGCAGTCCCCACGATCACCCGCGTCTTCGATCCGCCACCATCGACTCCAATGACGATCTCACTCACTGACTACAGACCCCTGGGCCGGCGTGGCCGGCGGCGCGTGCGTGAACGACGAAAGAATGCCGATTCCAACCGTGAACGACGTTCCGATCAGAACGTACCACGGAAAGGAGATGTGTGACAGCGTCGTCAGCAGGCCGGTGATGCCGGGAAAGATCGACATCATAGGCTTGGCGAAAACGACAAAGCTCATCGCCAGGATTCCGACGGCCATGCCCGTGATCGCGTCGCGCTGTATTGCGCGCCGCCAGAGCATTCCCAGGAAAAATCCACCGAGAAGCGCGCCGTAAGTGAAGGACGCGATGGAGAGCGCGATCACCACCACCGGAGTTCCCTGCTGTTTGTACAGAAGCGCGGCGACGAGCAGCAACACGCCCCAGAAGAGCGTGAACATCTTCGCCATCTTCAAAGTGCGCGGATCGTCGGCACGCCGACCGGAGATCGGCAGATAGATGTCGTGGGTGGTCGAAGCAGCGAGCGAGTTCATCGCACCGGAGTGCGCGCTCATGGTGGCGGCGAGCACGGCGGCGACGATCAGCCCTCTCAAGCCGGCCGGCATCGAATCGACGACGAACGTTGGGAAAATCGAATCGGGCACTGCGAATGGCCGCGCCTGGTAGAAGGCGTAGAGGCCAATCCCGATCATCAGAAAGAGCCCGAACTGGAAGAAGACGGCGACGCCGCTTCCAATGAGCGCCTTTCGCGACTCCCTGAGACTGGATGCAGCGAGGAGTCTCTGCACGATCAGCTGGTCGGCGCCGTGGGACGCCATCGAGAGGAAAGCGCCGCCGATGAGACCAGCGAACAGGGTGTAAGGCTTGTCGAAGCCAAAGTAGACGTCGATCACCTTCAGCTTGCCGGCGTCGTGAGCCTGGCTGAGGATCGCGCTCCAACCCCCGCTGACACCTTTTCCCAACAGGTAGACGGCGGACAAACCGCCGAGGAGGTAGACGCTCGTCTGGAGCACGTCGGTCCACACCACGGCGCGCATTCCACCGTGGTACGTGTAGACGAGAGTCAGCGCGCCGAGCACAAGAATCGCCACCGGCATCACGAAGCGCTGAGGTACGGCCGGGCCGATGATCAAGGCGATCGGGATGGCGGTGGCGAAAACGCGCACCGAATCCGCGAACGCGCGCGTGACCATGAACACGATCGACGCGAACCTGCGCGTCCCAACGCCGAAGCGCGTCTCCAGCAGCGCATAGGCGGTGACGAGCTCACCCTGATAGTAGCGCGGCAGCAGTGTGTAGGCGACGACGATGCGGCCGAGCAGGTATCCGGCCGCGATCTGCAGGAAGCCGAGGTTGGTGGTGTAGGCGAGACCCGGGATGCTGATGAAAGTCAGCGCACTGGTTTCCGTCGCCACGACGGAGAAGAGAACTGCCCACCAGGGAATCGCGTGGCCGGCGACGAAATAGTCCTTGGAATCTTTCTGGTTCCGTCCCAGCCAGATTCCGAGCAGCGTTGTCCCGATCAGGTACGTGACCAGTACAATAAAATCGAGGGCGGTGAAATTGGTTTTCATTTCACCGCCCTCGATTTATTCGTGCTGGCCAGCAGCGACTTACGCAGAGAATGAGCTTCCGCAGCCACAACCGCCGGTCGAATTGGGATTCTTGAACGTGAACCCGGATCCTTGCATCGAAGTCACGTAGTCGATCGTGACGCCGTTCAGGTACTGCGCCGAGAACGGGTCGACGAACACGTTGAATCCGCTACCGGGGAGCACGAGATCATCTTCCGCCGCGCGGTCTTCGATTACGAGACTGTATTTGAAGCCGCTGCAGCCGCCCGGCTGCACGCTAACGCGGAGCCCGCCGACTTCGGCGGTGACCCCTTCGGCGTCCATGAACTTTTTGACCTCGACGCCCGCATTGGGCGTGACGGTAAGGTCGATTTCAGGCTGTGACGAAACGGACATTTATCCTCCAGTACTCCATGAAATTTATGCAGTTACGCCCACTCCGGGTAGTGCGGCCGGCTCCTCCCGGAACGACCTCGCGATCCAGCTAAAGGCCACTACCGCAATCGCCAGCATGACCAGCCCTGGGACCATGTTGCCGAGTATCAGCTTGCCAATCCCGAACAGCGAAGAATACACTGCCACGATTCCGGCGATCCAGTTCGTCCAGGCTAGCGCGCCTCCGGGAATGCTTTCCCGGCCGAACCCGATCCGCGTCGACACTGTCGCCCAGCCGGGGCCACCTGGCCGCACACGCCTGTAGAAGGCTTCCAGCACGCGATCGGGCTCGGGTTTGGTAGCAAACGTCACCCCTAACCAGACGACTGTACTCACCGCTACGGTAACGAGCATTACAACGGCGTCCGCCCGCAGGTCGCCCGCCGGGTAGCGCGGCTTGATCAGATTGATTGCGGTTACGGAGACGACAAACGAGGCGATCATCGCACTGATCTCGCTCCAGGCATTGATGCGCCACCAGTACCAGCGCAGGATCAGGACGAGCCCGGTCCCCGACCCGAGTGCAAGGAGGAATTTCCAGGCGCCTTCGATCGTTCCGAGATAGTGAGTCACAACCGCGGAAGCCAGGAACAGGAAGACAGTCGCCCAGCGGGACACGGTCACATAGTGCTTTTCAGTCTCATAGCGCTTCAGGAATCGCTTGTAGAAATCGTTGACGAGATAGGACGCACCCCAGTTGAGCTGAGTTCCCACAGTCGACATGTAGGCCGCCGCAAACCCGGCCATCATGAAACCTCGCCAGGGAGTCGGCAGGAGATCCACGAACGCCTGTACGTACGCGGCCTCGTGATCGTGCGTCGGACCGATGCCCGCCGGGTACAGCAGCACTGTGCAGAGTCCGGTGATGATCCACGGCCACGGCCTGATCGCGTAGTGGGCGACGTTGAAGAAGAGTGTCGCCAGAACGCCGTCACGCTCCGTCTTGGCGGAAAAGATTCGCTGTGCCACGTATCCGCCACCGCCCGGCTCCGCGCCGGGATACCACGCCGCCCACCATTGTACCGACAGAAATACAGCGAGGGCGAGCAGCGGCATCCACGCGTATGCCTCGATGCCAGTCGGGGTGATTTTCACCGGCAGCACCGACAGCGCCGCGTCGGCGCTTCCGAAGCGGGTCGTCAAGCCGGCTTTGAGACTGTCCATGCCGCCAACGGCGCGCACCGAGTACACGGCGAGAACAATGACTGCGCTCATCTTGATCACGAACTGAACGAGATCCGTCCAGAGCACCGCCCACATTCCCGCGCCGGCCGAGTAGGCGACAGTGATGATGAAGCAGATACCAACGGCGATCACTTCACCGGGGACATTGAATCCGAGAAGGCTGACGTCGCGGAGTCCGAGCGAGATCGTGAGAATCTTGATCATCGCCTTGGTGACCCAGCCGAGGATGATCAGGTTGATCGGAATCGCCAGGTAGAGAGCCCGAAACCCGCGGAGTGCGGCAGCGGGTTTGCCGCTGTAGCGGATCTCGGCGAATTCGACATCGGTCATTACGTGAGCGCGACGCCACAACCGGGCGAAGAAGAACACGGTGAGCATCCCGCTCATCAACATGTTCCACCACAGCCAGTTACCTGCGACACCATGCGCGGACACCAAACCGGTCACGACGAGGGGGGTATCGGCGGCGAAAGTTGTCGCTACCATGGAGGCACCGGCCAACCACCACGTCACCTGCCGGCCGGAGAGGAAATACTCGTTGAGACTCTCGCCTCCACGTTTTGTGAAGTAGAGCCCGATGCCCACTGAAAGGATGAAATAGGCGGCGACAATCGCCCAGTCGATCGCAGTTAGCGCCATAGGTGGTGGATTGAGGTGGCCAGGCAAGACGCTTGCGTTTGCACTACGCGCTCGCGTCGGTCAACGTAAAAGGACGCAAGAGTGTATCATTTGGTACCACCAAAACAAGACCAACTTACCGGACAACTATCGATGAAGCGATACCTACAGCTGCTCGCGGTTCTTCCCGCAATCTGCGGCGGCTGCGTTGTGATCAGCAAGCAACTCGATCCCACCTCCGAGCTCGCCGAAGCCAGGGTCCGGCCTGGTATCACGGTGCTGGTTACCGACAGCCTCGACTTGATTCGCGGTAAGAGAATCGGCTTGCTCACCAATCAGACGGGTGTCAACGAGGGGGGAGAGTCGGACATCGACCTGCTGCGAACCGGCAAAGCTCGCGACGCCAAGGTAAACCTGGTGCAGCTCTTCTCTCCCGAGCACGGGTTGAGAGGGATAGAGGACAGGCCGAACGTCGCAAGCACCGTCGATCAGAAGAGTGGGCTGCCCGTTTTCTCTCTGTACGGATCCCAGACGATGGCGCCGCCCGACAGTTTGCTGCGGGGTCTGGACGCGCTCGTATTCGACCTGCAGGACATCGGGACGCGCACCTGGACGTACGTCGGCGCGATGATCTACGCGATGCGCGCCTCGGCGCGTCTCGGAAAGTCAATCATAGTTCTCGACCGCCCCAACCCGATCACCGGGTACATCATCGAGGGTCCGCTTCTCGACAGCTCTCTGGCCAATCCTGATGATCCGGCGCCGGGCCGCCCCGGTCAGGCGTTCGCGCTGTGGCCGATGCCCCTTCGCCACGGAATGACAATGGGCGAGCTCGCCCGCTACTTCAACGATGTGCTGAAGATTCGAGCGAATCTGCACGTGGTGCCAATGCAAGGTTGGCGTCGCGATGTGTGGTTCGATCTGACCGGACTGCCGTGGGTGAACCCGTCGCCGAACATGACGTCGTTGCGGAGCGCGATGCTTTATCCCGGATTGGTGGCCTTCGAGGCGACCAATCTTTCGGTCGGTCGCGGAACGCTCGAACCGTTCCAGCACGTCGGCGCCCCATGGCTGAATGCAGCCGCCACCGTGGCGATCCTTCGTGATCGTGAGATTCCTGGCGTCCGTTTCTTCGCCGAGAGCTTCACCCCGCAGGGCCCAACTGATGGGAAGTACGGAGGACAGACCATCCCTGGCATCAAGATCGTGGTCATCAATCGGAGCGCGCTCCAGTCCGCCCGGGTGGGAGCGACGTTGCTGTGGGCGATCCGGAAAACCGCCGGCACCCAACTCACCATTCGTGATCGGGATTTTGATTTGAGATTCGGCTCACCCGCGGTGCGTCAGGCGCTGTTGAGCGGAAACGATCCGGACGTCGTAATCGATCGCGAATACCGCGCGGCTTATGCTTTCAGGGAGAAGACCAGGCAGTACCTGATATACCGGTAATCATGTACCTGGTAGGTTTCTGGAATCGCGGCCCGTTGAACTCCCGTTGAACTGCAACTGAACGGGTGCGAGCAGTGAGAGGGGTAGTTGCAAGCAACGAGTTTACGACGTCGGGACGTCCCCGGCGGCCATTAAGTAAAGGCAGTGACCATCGCGCCACTGAGAGGCGTCCCGGTGTAGTGAACTCTCTGCTTGCAACATTGGTTACTCACTGCTCGCACCCGTTCAGTTGCAGTTAGATGCTTTCAGCCACCAGATGCCAGAAGCTCGCACCCGTTCAGTTGCAGTTGATCGCTTTGAGTTACGCGATGCCAGAAGCTCGCACCCGTTCGGTTGTAGTCCCAAGGTATAGAGTTTCGCAATGCCAATGGGGCCTGGCTCTTGCACGCGTCAGAGGCGAAACGCTACCCCACATTTGGAGGCAAAGCATGCGTGTTCTCATGGTGTCGCTGTCGATGCTGGCGCTCGCGGCTTGCGGGCCTCGGACGGTTGAAGTCAAGACCGGACCCGAGCCGACGGCCGATGTCGCGCTTCAGGTAACCAACAATCTGAGCCAGCCCATCAACGTTTATGTCGTGAGCGGCACCAACGACATTTTTCTGAAGCAGGTAGCCTCAAACAGCGTCGAGCACATTCCGATTTCCGGAATTGCCGCCGGGTCGACCGTGAATCTTCGCGCGGTCACGGCCGATGGGACCCGGACCTACACCAAGAGCAACGTGACGCTATCGAGCATGTATGACTGGCGCTTGCCCTGACTACAGCTGTCTCCCCTAAGGGTAGCGGTAGAAATAGATCGTTGGAGGACTTAGTTTTACAGGGCTGTCGTGCTGCGCACGCCGGCCCTTTTTTCCTGCCGCCAGCCGGTACTTCGGCAAGTCGGCTAGCTGCTGCTCATCGACGGCCCGTGCCGAATGCCAACTCCGCCTGATTACGTAAAACAACCGACCGACTACGTAAAGAAAGCAACGCTGCGCGGCATCGAGCCGGCCGTCGCGTTTCTGGCGCGGAACAACGTCAGCCCGAACACCATCACCACCGTTGGCACGGTGCTGACGATCGCGGCCAGCGTGGTGTATGCCACCGGCCACATTATGACAGCGGGCTGGATCATGAATGTCACCGCCTTCTTCGACGTCGCGGATGGCCAAGTTGCCCGCCGCACGGGAAGATCCAGTGTATTCGGCGCGTTCTACGATTCCACGCTCGATCGAGTGGCCGACGGCGCTCTAATGGCGGGTCTCGCCGTTTTCTACGCCACCAACGCGGTCCATCATAATCTGTATATGGTGGTGGCATGCCTTGTCTGCATGGTAGGGACGTTCCTGATCTCGTACACCCGTGCCCGCGCCGAGGCGCTGGGCATCGATGCCAAGGTCGGCGTGATGCAACGGCCGGAGCGCATGGTTCTCCTGTCGGTGCCTCAGTCCTTCTTCGGATTGTTCTGGAACGGCTGGGTGTTGATGGGCATCATTCTGCTGCTGACGGTCACCGCCTGGATCACGGCCATTCAGCGAATCCTGTTCGTGTACAAGGCTACGCAGCGCATCGATAACAGGCCGATGCGGATCGTCAACGATCCGGCTTCGCCCAACGCTCCCGCTGCTCCGTCGAAACCGGCGGGCATAGCGGCGTCCCGCCGCGCGAAATCGTAATTACAACGGAGAAGGAAATTGGCTCCCTCCAGATCATCTTCTGGTGATGCACCTAAATCGGTAGCTCCCGCGACGGGGCGCCTCGGTATCCTGACGCCCGGGCTTGGCGCCGTCGCCACGACCTTCATGGCGGGCGTCGAGAGCATTCGGCGCGGTCGCTCCAAGCCGATCGGCTCGCTGACCCAGATGGCGACCATCAGGCTCGGCAAGAGAACGGAAAAGCGGGCGCCGCTGATCAAGGACTTCGTGCCGCTCGCCAAGCTCGACGACATCGTCTTCGGCGCGTGGGATCCGATTCCCGATGATGCGCTGACCGCCGCCAAGAAGGCGGGGGTACTCGAGGATCGTGACATCGAGCCGATCGCCGATTTTCTGAAGGGCATCAAGCCAATGCCGGCGGTGTTCGACAACAAGTACGTCACCCGCATTCACGGCACCAACGTCAAGAAGGGTAAGACCAAGCGCGACCTCGCCGAGCAGCTCCGGCAGGACATTCGCGATTTCAA
The DNA here is from genome assembly GCA_035997625.1 of Gemmatimonadaceae bacterium. GTDB lineage: Bacteria > Gemmatimonadota > Gemmatimonadetes > Gemmatimonadales > Gemmatimonadaceae > UBA4720. Next base: position 18,084 of record DASYIM010000183.1, on the reverse strand, counting down.
GTCGCGGAACAAGTGCGACCGCATCGTGATCGTATGGTGCGCTTCGACCGAGATCTTCATCAGGCCCGGACCGCAGCACGCGACGATCGAGCAGTTCGAAAAGGCGATGGAGAAGAACGACGACGCCATCGCGCCTTCGATGCTCTACGCTTACGCGGCGATTATGGAAGGAGTGCCGTTCGCGAACGGTGCGCCGAATCTGTGCGTCGACACCCCGGCGCTGCTGAAACTGGCGCAGGATCGCGGCGTTCCGATCTCCGGAAAGGATTTCAAGACTGGCCAGACGTGGATGAAGACTATCGTCGCGCCCGGCCTCAAGGCGAGAATGCTGGGACTGGCGGGGTGGTATTCCACCAACATCCTCGGCAATCGCGACGGTGAAGTGCTGGACGATCCTCAGTCGTTCAAGACCAAGGAAGAATCCAAGCTCAGCGTGCTGCACACAATTCTGCAGCCGGAGCTCTATCCCGACCTGTACAAGGATTTCGCGCACGTCGTGCGGATCAACTACTATCCGCCCCGCGGCGACAACAAGGAAGGCTGGGACAACATCGACATCGTCGGCTGGATGAACTATCCGATGCAGATCAAGATCAACTTTCTCTGCCGCGATTCGATTCTTGCCGCACCGATCGTGCTTGATCTGGCATTGTTCTCGGATTTCGCCCAGCGCGCCGGAATGAAGGGCATCCAGGAATGGCTGTCGTTCTACTATAAGAGTCCGATGGCCGCGCCGGGGCTGCAGCCGGAACACGACCTCTTCATCCAGCAGACGAAGTTGAAGAATACGCTCCGCCATTTGATGGGTGAGGATCAGATCACCCACCTCGGGTTGGAGTACTACGCGTGAGTCTGGCCCGGCTTGCAGTATGTATCCTGCTTGGCCTTTCGCTCGCCGGATGCGGTTCGCCTCCGGAGGGAACGCGTCTCTGGTCTGACTCGTACGAGTTTCGCGTCACGGTTGATCCAAAACCGCCCCGCGCTCTGGAGCCTGCGGTCTTCCGAGTAGTGGTGGTGGATAAGAAGACAAGGCAGCCGATCGATACCGGCGAAGGACGAATCTTTGCCACCAGCGCTGACCGAGCGAATACCAGTGATGGCTTCAAGAAGGAGAAGGAGCTGGGCACCTACTCGGGTCGGCTTTTCTTCGCTACCTCCGGCGACTGGCCGGCGGCGATTCAATTCCGTCGTGAAAAAAATCCGCAGATGCCGCTCGAGCGTGTGGATTGGATCCAGACAGTGCTTCCAGCCAGTGAGCCGGGCACGTAACAACAAACAATGCGACATTTTTTCAGAACCCAGCTGGTACCTGTGGACGTGCTGCGCATTGCGGATGAATTCTTTCCCGAGATCGGAATGGAGCGCAGCGGTCATACCGCGCGCTCGCGTACTTTTGCCGGCGACCTGGGCACCCTTCAATTGAGCGTGCGCAAGGAAGGCGGGCATTACACGTTCGTGGAAGTCTCGACGGATCAAACGGGCGAGAGCCGACTCGACCGCAACGCGAAGAAATTCTTCGTCACGCTCCACAAGACGGGCGATCCCCGGCACCGCATCGAAGCGGCCTACTAACATGGCGCGGTCTGGAACTGCCGCGTCGAAGCCGGCGAAACCGACGCACACGGGTCGGAGCGGCGAGCTGTCCCGCTCACAGAAACTCGAGCTGTACTACTACATGCGCCTCACTCGCTCGCTCGAGGAGAGGCTGGTGAATCTCTATCGGCAAACCAAGGTCGTCGGCGGGCTTTTCCGCTCGCTCGGCCAGGAAGCCGACGCTGTCGGCAGCGCCTACGCACTCGACAGATCGAAGGGAGACATTCTCTCGCCGCTCATCCGCAACCTGGGATCAATGCTCGTTCAGGGGGCGAGGCCGAACGAGATAATCAAGCAGTACATGGCCAAGGGTGACTCTCCAACCAGAGGCCGCGAGCTCAACATCCATTACGGCGATCTGGATCGCGGCTTCATCGGACAGATCTCCCATCTCGGCGACATGGTGCCGGTGATGGCCGGCGTCACCCTCTCATTCAAGCTGAGAAAGCAGGATCGCGTCGGCCTGGTGTACGTGGGCGATGGGGCGACGTCGACGGGCGCTTTCCACGAGGGGATCAACTTCGCAGCGGTCCAGCGCTGCCCGCTGGTGGTGGTTGTGGAGAACAACGGCTACGCGTACTCGACGCCTCTGAGCAAGCAGACCGCAGCGGAGCAGCTCGTTGACAAGGCGATCGGTTACGGAATCGCTGGCGAACAGGCGGACGGCAACGATGTAATCGCCACCTATGAGGTCACGAAGCGGGCGGTGGATCGCGCGCGCGCCGGCGGCGGTGTGACGCTGATCGAGCTGATGACCTATCGCAGAAAGGGACACGCCGAGCACGACAATCAGTCTTACGTGCCTCCCGGCGAGATAGACCAATGGGCGGCTGAAAATGATCCCGTCGACCGTTACGTGAAGCGCCTTCTCGGCGAAGGATTCGAGGAGTCCGAGCTCAGGGCTGTCGACGCGCGGGTGACAGAGGAGATCGATCGCGCCACGGACGAGGCAGAAGCATCACCGATGCCGGATCCCCGTGACGCGCTGGTCGGGATCTACGCCGATCCGCCCGCCGTTGATCCGCTGTGGTTCCGCGAAGGCGTGAAGTCGGCAGTGGAAGTTCACGAACGTCCAGCGAGCTGGGGGACTCACGATGTCTGAGGTCACCTATCTCGAAGCAATTCGCGAGGCGTTGTTCGAAGAGATGGAACGCGACAAGAACGTGTTCTGCCTCGGCGAGGACATCGGCGCCTACGGCGGTGCGTTCAAGGTCACCGAAGGACTGATGTCGAAATACGGCGCGGAGCGCGTGATCGACACGCCGATCTCGGAGGCAGCGATCATTGGTGCCGCCGCCGGCGCGGCGCACATGGGGATGAAGCCCGTGTGCGAGCTGCAATTCATCGATTTCATCTCCACCGGCTACGACATGCTCACGAATTACGTGGCGACGGCGCGTTATCGCGCGATGCTGCCATGTCCGATGGTGGTGCGGGGTCCGAGCGGTGGGTATGTGCGGGGTGGCCCATTCCACTCGCAGAACCCGGAAGCGGCTTTTCTGCACACCCCCGGCCTTAAGATCGTTTATCCGGCGACGGCGAGCGACGCCAAAGGATTGCTCAAATCAGCGATTCGCGACGAAGATTGCGTGCTCTACTTCGAGCACAAATACCTCTATCGCCGCATCAAGGAAGAAATGCCGGCGGGCGATCATCTCACACCGATCGGAAAGGCGCGAGTAGCAAGAGAAGGGAAGGATGTATCGATCATCACCTACGCCGCGACTGTCTGGAAAGCTCTGGAAGCCGCCGACCAGGTGGAGAAGGAAGATGGACTGTCGGTCGAGGTGCTCGACCTGCGCACGCTGTTGCCGATGGACGACGAGGCGATAATCGCCACGGTGAAGAAAACCAGTCGCGTGCTCATCGTCCACGAGGATACGCGCACAGGTGGCGTCGCCGGCGAGATCACCGCGCGCATCAACGAGAGCGCCTTCGAATGGCTCGACGCGCCGATCCTGCGCGTGACGGCTGCCGACGTACCGCTGCCATATTCACCTCCGCTCGAGGATTACGTGCTGCCGCAGACTTCCGACATCGTCCTCGCGATCAGGAAGCTCGCCGCATACTGATGGGCTCGCCGCCGGAGCTGGAACGCAGAGAGATAATTGCGCGAAACATTGGGGTAGGTTGCGTTACGACGATGGCCGGTTTCTTCAGTGGTGGAATGATTGCTGTGCTGGTTGCAAAGTTCGTTGGAAGCGCGCAAGGATGCCGGCCGCCGGAGGGGCTTCCGGCGTGCAATTGGTGGGTGTATGCTGGTATCGGGGCGGTTCTCGGCGCGATCACGCTGCCGTTGATTGCATTGGCTAGACTGAATCGACGCCGGCCGAACACATAAACGCGGAGCAGCGGTGGCACGTGTAGACATCATCATGCCTCAGATGGGCGAGTCCATCGCCGAAGGCACACTTTCGAAGTGGTTGAAGAGAGTGGGCGACGAGGTGAAGCGCGACGAGCCGATCTTCGAAATATCGACGGACAAGGTCGATGCGGAGATACCGGCTCCCGCCGCCGGAGTGCTCGCGGAAATAATCGTGAAGGAGGGCGAGACGGTGGCTGTTCAAACTGTCGTCGCCAGGCTTGAAACCGAGAAGGGAGCAGCGATCGCGGCGCCCGAAGCTGCGGCGCCGAACGCAGGACCGCCCGCCCAGGCCGCGACTGGCGCTGCCAAATCCGCCTCCCCACCTCCGGCGACGCCCGCCCCCCAACGGGAAGTTGCACCAGCATCGTCGCCGGCACGCCAGCAGCCACCCGCACCTGCAATCGCCGCATCGCACACCGGCAACGGCAACTCGTTCGAGGACCGTGTACGAACAAAATCCTCGCCGCTGGTAAGGAAGATCGCCGCGGAGCACGGGGTGAACATCTCGTCGCTTCAGGGATCCGGAGTCGCCGGTCGCGTGACGAAGCGCGACATCCTCGGCTTCATCGAGACTGGCGGACCGGCGACCGCAGCCGCCTCCGGCGCCCGCTTCGCTCCGAGCGGCGGCCACGCGCTCCCCATGCCGCAGGCTTGGCCGGGCGATGTCGTGGAGCCAATGTCCAAGATGCGCGCGCTGATCAGCGAGCACATGGTCGCTTCGCGACACACCTCGGCCCACGTCACGTCGTTCATCGAGATCGACTTCACGCGCGTCGCCCGCATTCGGGCGAAGAAGCGCGCCGATTTCGAAGCGGCAACCGGCCAGAAACTCACCTATATGCCGTTCATCATCAAAGCCGTGACCCAGGGTCTCCAGGCGTTCCCGGTGATGAACTCCTCGGTGGCCGGCACGAACGTCATCTACAGAAAGGAGATCAACATCGGGGTGGCCGTGGCGCTGGACTGGGGCTTGATCGTCCCTGTCATCAAGAGCGCTGACGACTTGTCGCTATCCGGCATCACCCGTGCGCTGAACGACCTCGCCGCCCGCGCCCGCGCCAAGAAGCTGTCGCCGGAGGAGGTTCAGGAAGGCACCTTTACCATCACCAACCCGGGCGTATTCGGATCGTTGATGGGTACGCCGATCATCAATCAACCCCAGGTGGCGATTCTCGGTGTGGGCGCGATCGAGAAGCGGCCGAAGGTTCTGGCGGGGACGGACGGCGAGGACACCATCGCGATTCGCACCTGCGCGTACTTCTCTATCTCGTTCGACCATCGGGTTATCGATGGCGCCGTAGCCGACCAGTTCCTCGCGTTCGTCAAGAAAACGATCGAAACATTTCCGGAGACCGGACTCTAAGATGCCTAAGGCACTGACGATACAACGCTCAACCGTTCCAGCAGCCGAGAGGGCCAACTACACGAAGCGGTTGAAGACGCTTCGCTCGCACTACGCGGCGGCCAACTGCCGTTTCTGGGTATTCGAAGAGTCTTCGCTACCCGGCGCGTTCATCGAATTCACCGAGGCGGACGATGAGCAAACGCTCACCGTAGCTCACGCCAATGCGCCGCATAAGACGCTCGATCCATCGCGCGTCTACCAGGAGGTCGACCTGTAATGCCGGCGCGGTCGCTCGAAATGGGCGGACAGAAGTGGGACGTCTATCCGTCGGGCTACATCACGCAGTACACTCAGGACGAGTATGCGCTGATGTTCTCGCGCGGGGAACCGCCCAATCGCGAGGTGCGCGTCACGAGGTACTCACCCCAGGGCACTCGCTCGCGCGAGCAGGCGTTCGCCGAGCTTTCAGACAGACAACTGAAGGAGCTGTTCGAGCAGTCGCAGCCGAGCTTCACGTCGCCTGAGGCCGGTTACGAGCGGTGAGCGCGAGTGCGAGCCCCGCGCGGGCGGCATTCGTCGATCTGCACACACATTCCACGGCGTCCGACGGAGTCCTTTCACCCGAGCGCGTAATTGAAGCCGCCGAGCGTTGCGGGCTCGCCGCGATCGCGCTCACGGATCACGACACGATCAACGGAATTCCCGCGGCGCGCGCGGCCGCCGGTAGCAGCGGATTGCGAGTGATTGCCGGCGTCGAGCTCAGCGCGTTTCAGGACGACCAGGAAATACATCTCCTCGCTCTGCACCTGTCGAGGCTCGATAGGCTGGAGAAGCGACTCGGCGAGCTGCGCACGTTGCGGCATGCACGCGCCGCCCAAATCGTCGAAAAGCTTAACTCGCTTGGAGTGGAGCTGTCGCTGGACGAAGTCCTCCGCCAGTCAAACGGTGGTGCCGTTGGCAGGCCCCACGTCGCCCGCGCCATGATCGCGCGGGGCTTCGCCAATGATTTCCGGGACGCGTTTGCGAGATTCCTCGGCAACGGCGGGAGCGCGTTCGTGCCGAAGGCGAAGCTGTCGATAGAGGACGCGATCCGCATCGCGCATGAAGCCGGTGGGCTGGCGATACTGGCGCACCCCGGCGACGGCGGACGGCGCGAGCGATTGGAGCTAATGGTCGCCGCCGGACTCGACGGAGTGGAGGTGAAACATCCGAGCCATTCATCGGAAGACGTGAAGCGGCTTCAGGCGCTGGCGGATTTCTTCGGGCTGGTGCAGAGCGGCGGATCAGACTGGCACGGCGCTACGGATGGCCCGCGCCGGCTGGGGAACATGAACGTGCCCGTCGAGTGGCTCGAAAAACAGGACGAGAAGGTGGCAGCCATCGCCTCCGCGTCGGTCGGCAAGTGAGGTCGGGATTGTGGAGTTAGACGGTCGCGTCGCCCTGGTCACCGGAGCCGGCACACGTGTCGGCCGGGTAATCGCACTGGCGTTGGGCAGAGCCGGGATGCGAGTCGGCGTACACTACTCCACTTCCGAAAAAGGCGCCGGACAGACCGCGGAGGAAATCATTGCCGCCGGCAGCGAAGCTCGCACTCTTCCGGGAGACTTGACCGATCCCGCCACCGGTCCTCGTCTCATCGAGCATACCCATAAAGTCTTCGGCCGTCTCGATGTGCTGATCAATTCAGCGGCGGTGATGCTGCGCACGCCGGTTGGAGAGGTGCTGGTGGAGGACTGGGACGCCATGTTCGCGCTGAATCTGCGCGCGCCTTTTTTCCTGTCCCAGGCGGCCGCTCGGGTAATGGAAAAACATGGTGGCGCGATCGTCAACATCGCTGATCTGGCGGCTTTCGAAACATGGCGCGGCTACATCCCGCACGCGATTACGAAAGCCGGAATCGTGCAAATGACGCGCAGCCTCGCTCATGCGCTGGCGCCGAAAATACGCGTAAATGCGGTAGCGCCCGGGCCCGTTCTCCTGCCCGAAGGCTGGACGCAGGAGCAGGCCGATAAACTCATCTCGACGACGCCGCTGGGGCGACTGGGCAGCCCCGAAGATGTCGCGCAAGCGGTGCTATACCTCCTCAGCGCTGATTACGTGACTGGCGAGACGATTATCGTCGACGGCGGCCGTCACGTTCGCACCTGACGACGCCGGCGTACTCGACGCAGCGGTTATATTTCGCTCGTGAGCCGCGAATATGTGCTCTCTTAACTGGTGATCGGTGTGGCCAAAGCGCATGAGTACGATGTAGTCATAGTCGGCGCAGGACCGGCGGGTATGACCGCCGCGCTCTATACCGGCCGCGCGATGCTGCACACGGCGGTGCTGGAGCGTGGATTTCCCGGCGGCGAGCTGCTCAATACAGAGTATCTCGATGACGTCATAGGCTTTCCCAAGATCCTTGGTCACGAGCTGGCCGAGAAGTTCGCCGCCCACGCCAAGCAGTTCGGCGCCAAGTTCTTCGAGACAACCGGCGTGACCGCCGTTACCAAAATGGAAGATGGTTACTTCCGGACGGCAACCGAGAACGGCGAGATCTTCAGATCGCCGGCGGTTATCGTGACGGCCGGAGGGACGCCCATCAAGCTGGGAATTCCCGGCGAGCTCGAGTACGCCGGCAGGGGAGTCTCGTACTGCGCGATCTGCGATGCCGCGTTCTTCAAGCAACAGATCGTCGCGGTCGTCGGCGGCGGCGATGCTGCGTGCGAGGAGGCGGACTTCCTCACCCGCTACGCGACGAAAGTTTATCTGATCCACCGCCGCAACGAATTCAGAGCATCGAAGATTCTGCAAAAGCACGTCTTCGACAATCCGAAGATCGAAGTGATCTGGGACACCGTCGTCGAAAAAGTGGAGGGCGACGCCCAGCAAGGGATGAAAGGCCTGCAGCTCCACAATCTCGTGACCCAGGATCGCAAGTTCCTGGAGGCCAACGGCCTCTTCATATTCGTCGGCTTTCGCCCCAACACCGGGGTTATCGACGGCCACTTCGACCACGATGTGATGGGCTACGTCGTCACGGATAACGCGATGATGTCGTCGATACCGGGCCTTTTCGTGGCCGGCGATCTGCGCTCGCAGCTGACTCGCCAGGTGACGACGGCCTCGGGCGACGCCACGACAGCCGCGATTGCTGCCGACAAATACATCTCGCGCTTCAAGGAGATGGAGCGCGATGGCTCGGGCGAGGCGACCCGCGAGGCGCTGCAGAGCGCCCACACGAGTGGAGGCGGCTACACCTGATGCGTGTCGCGACGATGACCGTCGGCGCCTTTCAGGAGAACTGCTACCTGCTCGTCGACGAAAGCGCGAACCGCGCCGTGGTTGTCGACCCCGGCGGAGAGGGCGACCGCCTGGTGGACGCGATCGAGGCCAGTGGCGCGACTCTCGATGCGATCTGGATTACGCACGCCCACGTGGATCACGTCGGCGCCATTGCATCGATAAAGCGGAAGTGGGACGTGCCGATTTATCTGCATCCCCTCGATCGTCGCCTGTACGAGGCCGCCTCGAGACAGGCCGAGGTGTACGGCGTTCCGTTCGAGGAGCCTCCACCACCTGACCGCGAATTCGCCGATGGGCAGAAGCTCCGAGTCGGTGAGCGTGAAATGAGTGTGATGCACGCCCCCGGTCATGCGCCCGGCCACGTTGTGATTCACGGTGACGGAATCGCGCTCGTCGGCGATTGCCTGTTCGCGGGCTCGATCGGCAGGACGGACTTGCCGTTCTCCAATCCGCCGCAGCTGGCCGCCACGCTCGAGAAGCTCGCTGCCCTTCCGCCCGAGACGGTGGTGTATCCAGGCCACGGCATGGAAACAACGATCGGTGAAGAGCGGGTTTCCAATCCATTTCTGAACGGCACCGCTCGCATCGTGGGCCGCTAACCTCGACTCCGACGCAACGACGATGAGCACCAACACGCGCAGCGAAAAGGACCCACTCGGCACGCTCGATGTACCGGCTGATGCGCTTTACGGAGTGCAGACGCTGCGCGCGGTGCAGAACTTTCCAATCAGTGGGCTCAAACCGCTCCCGGCGTTCGTCGACGCCACGGTGCGGATCAAGCGAGCGGCCGCGTTGACCCACAAGAAGACGGGACGCCTCGAGGCGAAGCTCGCCGATGCGATAGTGAAGGCCGCGGACGAAGTTCTCGCCGGCCAACATCGCGACCAGTTCGTGGTCGATGTCTACCAGGCCGGGGCGGGCACGTCCCACAACATGAACATCAACGAGGTGCTCGCCAATCGCGCCAACGAGATACTTGGCGCGAAGCGCGGCGCATACTCGCCCGTTCACCCCAACGATCACGTCAACATGGCGCAGTCCACCAACGACGTGATTCCCACTGCCATAAGGCTCGCCTGCCTCACTGAGCTCGGACCGTTCGAAAAGGCGGTCGAAGGCCTCATCGATGCTTTCGAACAGAAGGGAAAGGAATTCGACGGCGTTCTGAAATCGGGGCGCACCCACCTTCAGGACGCGATGCCGATCAGGCTCGGCCAGGAGTTCAATGCCTACGCCGAATCGCTGAGGCGAGGCTTGAAGCGCGTCGTGCAGGCTGCCGACTTTCTGCGCGACCTCGGGATCGGAGGCAGCGCGGTCGGGACCGGAGTAAACGTCGAGCCCGAATACCCCGAGCTGATGGTGAAGGAGCTTGCGAAATCGGCCAAGGTCGAGGTGCGGGAAGGATCTGATCGCATCCAGCTGATGCAGAGCATGGGAGACGTTGCCGGATTCAGTTCTCAGCTCAAAATACTGGCGCTCGACCTCAGCAAGATTGCCAGCGACCTCCGGCTGATGGCCAGCGGGCCGCGCACAGGATTGGACGAGATTCGCTTGCCCGCGGTGCAGCCCGGCTCATCGATAATGCCGGGCAAGATCAACCCATCGATCCCGGAGATGGTCAACCAGGTGTGCTTCCAGATCGTGGGCAATGATGCATGCGTCAGCGCCGCGGCCGAGCACGGGCAGCTCGAGCTCAATGTGATGATGCCGGTGATCGCCTATAACGTCCTGCAGTCGATGATGATTCTGCAAAACGCGTCGACTGTGCTTGCTGAAAAAACGGTGAAGGGAATCGACGCCAACGAAGAGATGTGCAACAACTGGCTCGAGCGCTCAGCGGCGCTCGCCACCGCGCTGGCGCCCCAGATCGGATACGCACGCGCCGCCGAGATTGCCAAGCAATCGGTGAAGGAGAAAGTCCTCATTCGCGATCTGGTCCGGCGGGAAAAAGTGATTCCGGACAACGAGATCGACGAAGTGCTCGATTTGCGGAAGATGACCGAAATTGGAGTGCCCGGGGGAAAGCACGGCGGAGTCTCGGCCGGCTGAGGAAACTGCAACCACAAAGCTGAACGGGATCGTTGCCGTTCCCCTTGTCCGTCCCGCCCTCAGCCCGTATCCTGAATGCATGAGGATAACGACCTGGGCAGAGTACGGCGTGATCTGCGCCCTCAACCTTGCAAAGCGCACGGACCTCGGGCCTGTCAATGGCCGCGAAATCGCGCGCCAGGAACGACTTCCGGCCGACTACGTCGAGCAGATTCTGTTGCGGTTGAGACGCGCCGGCGTAATTGCCAGCACCCGGGGCGCGCGTGGAGGTTACGTGCTCGCGCGGCCGCCGGCCGAGATCTCGATTCGCGACGTCATCCACGCATCCGAGCTGGAGACCTTCGACCTCCACTGCGTCAGCCATCCGGTCGAGGAGGAGCGCTGCTCGGCCTCGCATAGCTGCAGCATCAGGCCGGTGTGGGTGATGCTGCAGACCAAGATCGACGACGTCCTGCAGGGAGTTAGTCTGGCGGACCTCATGCACGACGAGCCTACGGTGCGAGAACGGGTCGGGCTACCGGCCAGCGGTCGAGCGGGGTCGGAGAAGACAGGCCTCCCGATTCTGGAGACGGTCTAGATCATCCGGACCGATGCAGAAACGGCGCGCCTGACAATGCAGACGCGCCGTTCTTTTTCATGTGCCGAAGGGGGGACTCGAACCCCCACGAGCTTGCGCCCACTGGCTCCTGAAGCCAGCGCGTCTACCAGTTCCACCACTTCGGCGAGGTTCGGGTCGAATGATAGAAACCCGGCGAAGCGAAGTCAAACCTCAGCCAAAACGTCGCGCACCGGGATATCGTTGACTGGCGCGAAGTTGCCTACACCTTGAGCGCCAAGTCAATGTCAGAGAAAGTCGATAAGGATGCGAAGGAGTCGGTCGCGAGGAACAAACGCGCGAGACACGACTACCACATCATCGACACCTGGGAAGCGGGGCTCGTCCTGACCGGCAGCGAGGTCAAGTCGCTGCGGAACGGGAAGGCGAACATTGCCGATTCCTACGCGATCGTTAAAGACGGAGAAGTTTTTCTGCTTAACCTGCACATATCGCCCTATGAACAGGCGAGCTACTTCAATCACGAGCCCACACGGACTCGGAAGCTCCTGCTGCACAAGAAGGAGATCCGAAAGATGATCGGTGCCGTGGAGCGTCAGGGCCTGACTCTTCTTCCGCTCGAGGTCTATTTCAAGCGCGGAAAGGCGAAGGTCGCGCTGGCGCTCGGCAAGGGCAAGAAACTGTACGACAAGCGCGCCGACGAGAAGCGCCGAGACGATGAGCGCGACATGCAGCGCGCGGTGCGCACCCGATGATCGCGCTGTTGCTGGCGTTGCAAATCGGCACGACCGCCGCTCCGATCCCGACTTTCATCATGGTGCGCGACGGATCCGTCGCCAGCTCGGTCCCTGTCACGATCAACGGCGGCGAGGCGAGCGTGAGGGCTGACGCTCTGATGCGGGCGATGCGCGGGATGCTGATCACCGGCACCAACCTGCACTACACCCTGGTGCTGTCACACGCCCGTCTGGATCTGATCGATGGAATTCCGTTCGCCAAGCTCGACACACTGACCATTCCGCTAACGCGCGCGCCCCAGGTCCGGGGAGGCCAGCTCTATCTGCCTTTTCAGTTCGTGAGCGAGGTGATTCCGCGCTACGGTGGGTACGTGTACGATGTAGCGCAAGCCGAGTTGCGGACCTCCGCCGGCGGAAGAGTGGACACTCCCGCACCCGCTCGAGCTCCGGCCAACTCGACGGTGGTGGCTAGCGCTGCCGGTGCTGGTCGTGCGGCAGGGACTTCGGCGAGCGTTCCGGCCCCGGTGCCGACGATGCCCGCTCGAACGCCGGCGCCGATCAGGCGCGTACTTCGAAAGCTGGTGGTGATCGACGCCGGGCACGGCGGGCCTGACACCGGAATGCGTGGTCCGATCGGCAGCCCGATATGGTTCGTGGAAAAGGACATTACGCTCTCCGTTGCGACAAAGCTGGCGACCGTATTGAAGGCTCGAGGATTCGACGTTCTGATGACGCGTACCTCCGACACCCTGATCGCGTTGTCCGATCGCGGACGGATCGCGAACGCCAATCATGGCGATGTATTCATCTCGATTCACTGTAATGCGCCCGGATCCAATACCGCTGCTGGTGCGCGCGAGCGGGGGTTCGAGACATATTTCCTCGCCGAGGCGAAGACGGAAGACGAGCGCCGCGTCCAGGACATGGAAAATGAATCCGTGAAATTCGAGACGGGTGCCAACGCGCCGAAAGGCGATCCACTCAGCTTCATCATTACCGACATGGCGCAGAACGAGCACCTGCGTGAGTCCAGCGATCTCGCCGAGACGATTCAAACGGGTCTGATCGACGTCCATCCCGGCCCCAACCGGGGCGTCCAGCAGGCGAATTTCGCGGTGCTGCGCGGGTCCTACATGCCGGCGGTGCTGGTCGAAGTCGGGTTCGGCAGCAACCAGTCAGAAGCGACCTATCTCACCGACCAGTCGAATCAGCGCGCTCTGGCCAGGAATATCGCCGAATCGGTCGTGGCGTATCTCGCGCACTACGAGTCGCGAGTCGGGGGTCAGCGATAGCGGTGACCACATCCTCGCTCGCAGTCAAAGCCGCGGGGATCGAATTTCAGAATCCGGTTTTGCTCGCCGCTGGGACGGCCGGCTACGGTCGCGAGTTGGCGAAGGTGATCGATCTCGAGGTGCTGGGCGGGTTGGTCACCAAAGCGGTGAGCGTGGAGCGTCGTCACGGTGCGCGCGCGCCAAGAGTCGCCGAATTCGATGGCGGGATGATAAACGCCGTTGGACTCGCCAATCCGGGTATGGAGGAGGTCCGTGCGGAGCATCTTCCCTGGCTGGCTGCGAATGTCCGGCGCGCAAAGGTGCTGGTTAACGTCGTCGGCAATCAGGTCGAGGAGTTCGGCGCAGTCGTCTCCATGCTCGACGACTCACCGGCGGTATCCGGCTACGAGCTAAACGTCAGCTGCCCAAACGTGAAGGCGGGCGGGATGGAATTCGGAGCGGACGCGCGGTCGCTTACCGATGTCGTGTCGCGCGCCAGACGTGCCACGCAAAGGCCGATATTCGTGAAGCTCTCGCCGACGCTGCCGGACATCGGCGCCAGCGCCCGCACCGCGGCGGAGGCCGGAGCGGATGGAATCTCCGTGGTCAACACGCTGCCCGGGCTGGTGATCAACACTGAAACTCGAACGCCAGCGCTTGGGTTCGGGACCGGTGGGGTGAGCGGAGCCGGGTTGATGCCCGTCGGCGTCCTGGCGACCTACAAGGTCTCAAAGGCGGTGAAGCTGCCGGTGATCGGAGTTGGCGGAATTGCAAAGGCGACGGATATCATTCAGTACGTAATCGCCGGCGCGTCGCTGGTGGCGGTCGGCACCGCTGTAATGCAGCAGCCGCGCCTCGCGGAAAAGCTCGTCAACGATCTCGGCCGCTGGTGCCGGGACAACGGGGTGACCTCGCTCGAAGAATTGCGCGGCTCACTCTCGTGGGAGACCTGATTTGACGCCCCATCCACGCCCGACCGGAACGCGCACCAAGATGGCTGTGCGCACGACGGCGCCGGCGAGCGGCCGTCGTCCGATTCCGATAGTGGCGCTCGATTTTTCGCGGACGGACCTCGCGCTGGCGATGGTCGAGCGCCTGGGCGACGCCTGCAGGTTTTACAAAGTCGGCGGCGAGCTCTTCACCGCCGCGGGCCCGCAAATCGTGCAAACCCTCCGCGCCCTCGGAAACGATGTGTTTCTCGACCTGAAGCTCCATGACATTCCCAACACTGTGAAAGGCGCGGCCAGGAGCGCGGCCTCCATCGGCGCCAGGCTGCTCACGGTCCACGCCACCGGCGGGAGGGAGATGATCGAGGCGGCGGTCGAAGGGGCCGGCGCCAAATGCGGAGTTCTGGGGGTCACCATACTGACTTCGCTGGACGCGGCGATGCTGCGCAGCGCCTGGGGCAGGAAGTCCATCGAGGTGTATGGGGAGGTTCTGCGCCTGGCCGGGGAGTGCGCCGAAGCTGGAGCGCACGGAGTTGTCTGCAGCGGGCTGGAGGCCCAGAAGATCAGCGCCAAATACGGCGAGAAACTCCAGCTGTTGGTCCCTGGAATCCGGCCGGCTGGCGGGCGGACCGACGATCAGAAGCGGACTGTAACTGCGGCCGAAGCCGCCAAAGCGGGCGCTAACTACATTGTTCTGGGCCGGATGATCACCGAGGCAAAGGATCCCGCGTCCGAGCTGAAATCGGTGATGAAAACGATCTAGCCGGCTGGCCCGGCTGAGGTTCGTTCCACAGCGCCCATTGGCGACCTTCTAACCCCCTATGCAGCCAGCGGTTGCCGGGTTGCGTTGGGTGTCCAGTCAATGTATTTTCAAAGGCTAACCTCGGAAAATTTCGGAGGGCCAACGCCCTCTGTGCCCATCAAAGGCGGGAGCTGGACGTGAAAGTTCGTAGCAGCGTGAAGCCGATCTGCGAGCACTGCAAGGTCATCAAGCGGCAGGGCGTGACTCGCATCATCTGCAAGCGCAATCCAAAACACAAGCAGAAACAGGGCTGATAATGGCGCGTATCGCTGGCGTGGATTTGCCGCGCGAGAAGAAAATCGAGATTGGCCTGACGTACATCTTCGGCATCGGCCGCGCGACCGCGCGCCGCATTCTGCAGACGACCGGCGTCAACTCCGAGCAGAGAATTCGCGACCTGAACGACACCGATGTCAATCGGCTCCGTCAGGCAATTGAAAAGGACTTTCGCGTCGAAGGTGCGCTTCGCACCGAGATCGCGATGAACATCAAGCGACTAATGGACATCGGCAGCTACCGCGGGATTCGTCACCGTCGTGGCCTCCCTGTTCGTGGTCAGCGCACACACACCAATGCCCGCACCAAGAAGGGTCCACGCCGCGCTATCGCCGGCAAGAAGAAGGTAACGAAGTAATTCTATGGCTATTGGAAAAAAAGTTAAGCGCATAATCGAGGCGGAAGGCATCGCCCACGTCAGCGCGACGTTCAACAACACGACCATCACTATCACCGACAGCAAGGGGAACACGATCTCCTGGGGCTCGTCGGGGAAGGCCGGCTTCAAGGGCTCTAAGAAGTCGACTCCGTTTGCCGCCACCGTCGCCGGTGAGCAGGCCGGACGCGAAGCGGTGACGCTCGGCGTTCGTCGTGTGCACGTGAGAGTGCAGGGACCTGGCTCGGGACGCGAGTCGGCGATCCAGGCGCTCGTCGCCGCTGGTTTGCAGGTCAAGTCAATCAAGGACGTCACGCCGATTCCGCACAACGGCTGCCGCCCGCCCAAGCGTCGGAGAGTCTAACCGATGCGTTATACAGATGCGAGCTGTCGTCAGTGCCGCCGCGAGGGAACGAAGCTGTTTCTCAAGGCGACCAAGTGCTTCACCGAGAAGTGCCCCGTCGAGCGTCGTCCGACGCCGCCGGGACAACACGGCTCTTCGACGGCCCGCCGTCGCAAGTTGTCGGAGTACTCGAAGCAGCTCCGCGAAAAGCAGAAGATCAAGCGCATTTACGGCGTCAGCGAGAGACAGTTCCGGAATACTTTCGAGCGAGTCGCACCGCTGCCGGGAATCACTGGACATAATCTTCTCGCCGCGCTGGAGTCGCGTCTCGACAATGTCGTTTACCGCATGGGATTCGCGGGCAGCCGCAAGGCAGCCCGCCAGCTCGTTCGGCACCGCCACGTCGAGGTGAATCAGAAGTCAGTCGACATTCCGAGCTTCCTTGTGCAGCCCGGTCAGGAGATCCGCGTCCGCATGAAGTCACGCGAGCAGGCGAGCGTGATGGCGGCGATGGATCAGTCGAGCCGCGGGGCTCCGCTTTCGTGGATCGCGGTGGATCGCGACACCTTCAGCGGCAGGATGCTGGAGAGGCCGACCAGACCGAACATTCCGATCGCAGCACAAGAACAACTCGTAGTCGAGCTCTACTCCAAATAGTTAGCAGGACGAGACCCTAACTCTCGTTACGGGCTCACCGCGCGTTAGGGGCGGGGTGGCACGTTCAAGGAAAAAGAATAAAAATGGCAACCGCAATTGATCTCCGGGGTCTTGTCCGTCCGCAGCTAGTCGAAGCGACGAAGCGCGAAGACAATCCCAACGTCGCAGAATTCAGGCTCCAGCCGCTCGAGCGCGGCTTCGGACACACCCTCGGGAACGCCATGCGGCGTCTCCTGCTGTCGTCCCTGCGCGGCTCCGCTGTCTGGGGTTTCCGCATCGACGGCGTTCTGCACGAGCACCAGACCATTCCGGGCGTCGTCGAAGACGTCCACCAGATTATCGGCAACCTCAAGTCGCTGACGCTGTCACTGGACGAGGGCGTCGAGAACACCGTGCTGCGGATCACTCGCAACTCGGCCGGCCCCGTCACCGCTAACGACATCGAGGACCAGAGCGGTGTAACGATCGTCGATCGCAATCATCCGCTGTTCACCCTACAGGGTGATCGCGAGATCAACGTCGAGCTGTACGTCGGTCGTGGCCGCGGCTACGTCGAGTCAGATCAGCACGTCATCGACAAGACGTTGCCGGTCGATGTCGTCCGCATCGACTCGATCTACAACCCGGTTCGTCGCGCCAACTTCGCCGTCGCCGAGACGCGCGTAGGCCAGCGCACCGACTACGATCGTCTGACGCTGACGGTCGAGACGAACGGCACCATCACGCCGGAAGAGGCAGTGAGCTACGCAGCCGCGCTGGCGCAGACGCACTTCCAGTACTTCGCCGGTTTCGGCTCGCACGCTTCGGCGCCGCTCGCCCCGGGCACCGACATGCCGGGCGGAGATGCACACAGGCTGGCGGACCTCCTCAAGACTCCGATCGAAGATTTCGAGCTCTCGGTTCGCTCCGTGAACTCGCTCAAGAATTCCAATATTCGCACACTTGGTGATCTGGTCCGCCAGAGCGAGAGCCAGATCCTCCAGGTCAAGAACTTCGGCAAGAAGTCTCTGAACGAGATCGCCGATCTGCTCGAGCGCGAGAACCTCAACTTCGGCATGAAGTACGAGGACACTCCCGACGGCGTTCGCATCACGGATCAGGGCACGCCGCCCAACCGTAACGTCGCCACCGTTGGCGCCGACGACGAAGAGGAAGTGTAAGGATGCGTCACCGCAAGAAAGGGAAGCAGCTTCGCCGCACCAGCGAGCAGAAGCTGGCTCTCATGAGAAGCCTGGCAAAGGCGCTGATCGAGCGGGGAGTCATTGAGACGACCGAGGCGAAGGCCAAAGAGCTTCGTCCGTTCGTCGAGAAGCTGATTACCAAGGCGAAGACCGGCACGCTGCACAACCGCCGCCTCGCCGGCCGGCACGTCGCGCATCGCCCGACCGCCGACAAGCTGTTCCAGGAAGTCGGACCGCAGTTCGCCTCTAGAAAAGGCGGTTACACACGCATTCTCAAGACGGGCCACCGCAAGGGCGA
>DASYIM010000182.1:0-7493 GCA_035997625.1 Gemmatimonadaceae bacterium | reverse complement strand
GAACTCGGTGAGACCGGCGGGGATGATATCAGGGGCGTCGAACTTGAAATCCTCCCCTGTCACCTGCACGACACGAGGTTTGGCGGTTGGCGCCGCACTCACTGGCGCGACAGAGTCCACCGAGCTGCGGTCGATCTTACCATTGATTGATAATCCTCCGACTGCCACTGATCCCGCCAGGAAGACGATGGTGGTCAGTGATGCCATGAAGCGGCTCCTTGAATGACAGTTTGGTGGGTGATGAGCGGACACATTCTGTCGCTACACGCTCGAACTGTCAACGTCGACTTGGTCGCGTTTGCGACGCGATCATCGCTTGATCCCTGGAACGTCTGCAAGGAGACCCTTGACCGCGAGAGCATCAGTGGTCGCCATCCCAAGGGCCGTGTTGTCGAAGATGCACCACGTCGAAGCGCCGTCGGCTGTTTTGGCATCGAGGGCTCGCGCGATCACGGCTATCGCTTCGGACGAATAGGCGGAGTAGTAAACGCGCGGTGACCCGTGAAGCCTGTAGTAGGCAATGGGCTCGTATCCTCCGGGCTCCGCCGCTGCCGGCACTCGCGCCGGATCGGCAGCGACCCGCGCCACCCGCACCTCGCGCAGATACTGCTCAACGTCTGTAGTGAACCACGTCTCATGGCGCGGCTCCAGCACCACCGCGCCACTGTAACGATCGCGCAGCCCGGAGAAGAACGACGCTGCTGTCATCGCATCGTAAGCAAAGCTGGGTGGCAGCTGCACCAGTATCGGCCCTAACCTGGGACCAAGCCCCCCAGTCTCGTGCAGGAACTGCTCGAGCGGCGCGAGCGCACCGACCAGCCGCAATTCATGGGTGATCACTTTGGGCAGCTTGACGGCAAACCTGAAGTCGTCCGGAACCGAGTCGGCCCAGCGCTCGTAGGTGGTTCGGCGATGGGGGCGGTAAAAGCAGGAGTTGATCTCGACGCAGTTGAACAGCGTCGCGTAGCGCTGCAGGTGGGTGCCGACCGGGGCGAAGCGTCCTGAGTGCTCGCCGCGAATTGCCCAGCCGGCGATGCCAATGCGGGCAACCGGTGACTCCTGTTCGTGTGGAATATCGGTGTGCAGCATCCTACCTTTTGCTCGAATGGCGGGGTCGTTGTTGGTAGCTACGCACTCGTCGCGCCAATGCTTCGTTCCACTTCGTGGTAAAGCCCGGAGGAATACCCGTTGGACTCAGCGTCAGGGAGCACGATAACCAGGATCCGCCGGGGATCGTCGACGGCGGCCTGGGCGCTGTTGCTGCCGATGGTGTTGGCGGGCTGTTTTCACAACACCAGACCGGTTCGGGCGTCGCATCGCGCGAACTATTGGGAGGCTTTAGCCGAGCTTCACCCCGCTGACGCAGTGTTGGTCGCTCAATCTCCTTCCGAAACCGAGTTTGCCGAGGCACTCGGCGATCTAATGTCGGGCGCAATCGAAAAGGCGGAGGACCGGTTCGCCAAACTGCGCTACTCGGCCAACGATTCGGTGATTCGGGCGGGCTCGCGAGTCGTTTACACTGCCACTCTCCAGTATCAGGAGAAGTGGCAGCTGCTCTCTGCGCTCAAAGCAGAGTCGACACTGACTATCGCGGAGCAGCACGACAAGGCGAGCATCGAGCTATGGGCCGAAGCGTTCAAGGACGCGCCCGCGAAAGTGGCCACCTTCAAATCATCGACGGGCCGGCTACAGATGTCGATATCGGCGGTCGGAACGCCGCTCGTTCCGGTCAAAATTCGGGATAAGACCTACAACTTCTGGCTCGATACCGGTTCCAGCCTGACGATGCTGGCATCCGATGTCGCCGACGATCTGGGTATCAAACCTCTGGTGAGTGATACGCTGGAGATCGTCACCAGCACGGGCAGGGTGACAGCGCAGCCGGCACTGATTCCCCAGCTCATTCTCGGTCCGCTCGTAGTCGAGAATGTACCGACGATGATTGTGGGGGAGTCGAGCATGCGGATGCGCGAGTCGCCTCCGACCTCGTTCAGCTCACAAGTAAAAATCGACGGCATCATCGGCTTCGACATCATTCGACAGCTCGACCTGGAGCTGGATTATGGTGATGGAATCCTTCGACTCAGAAATCCCGCTATATCCCGGCCCGATCCGCATCGGAATCTGTTCTGGGTAGGGCTGCCGGTCATCAGGATCATGAGCAGCGATGGCATTCCTCTTCACTTCGGACTGGATACCGGCGCTCAGCTGACCTTTGTCACGGAGTCCCTGCTGGAGAAACTTCAGATCGAGCCGGCGAGAATCGAGAACCGCCGCGTCGGTGGTCTGGGCGGCGAGGTGTCGCTTCGTGCTCCGGTCCTGCCGGATCTCCGGGTTCTGGTGCGTGGCTACCCGATTCTTTTCAGGGGAGCTTTCGTGCGTGCGCCCGTCTATCAGGTCCTGGCTTCGCTCGACGGCGTGCTCGGTGGGGACGTCTGGAACAGCGGAATCGTCCGCATCGACGTAACGAACGGCGTATTTGCCATCAGGAAAGCCCGCCCTTAGCGGGAAGATGTTAGCTTCTTAGCTAACATGGCCCGTGACGACTCTCTCCGCATCGAGTTCGCGGTCACTCCCCGCTTCGACGTTTTTTACGCACTGTTCGCGCTCACAAGTGGCGGGTCTGGTCCGCTGCAGGATTGGAAGCAGAGAGCGCTTGACCGGCTCCCGCGCGATTTTGAGAGGGTCGCCCGTCGGGTTGCGCCACTGCCGATTTTCTGGCCGCTTCTCGCTGACTCGATTCAGGGTGTCGCAGGCGAGATCACATTCGACGAAGTGCTTTCGACGATCCGCGGGATGCGGGTCGACGATCTCAAGCGAAATGTGCTGTCGGGAATCTTTCATGACAGAGCGACCGTCGACGCACTGCTGACGCGGAGAAATGCGCTCAAACAATTTCTCTCCGATGAGGAATTGCCCGGCGCCGAGCTGCTGGCGCATTTCGGCCTGCGACCATACAACGCCGGCTCGCCCGCCGCGCGGACTATCGGCACGCTGCTGTCGAAGCCCAAATCATATCGCGACGAACTGTGTCTCGTGCTCGAGCGATTCTGGGAATCGGGGTTCAAGAGCGATTGGTCGACGCTGGAGCCTGCGCTGCGCGCGGAATCGTTTCGGATGCGAGACATCCGCGAGGAAGGATCGCCGGCGGATCTCGGTCGTGAGCTGAATCTTCCCGTAACGTTCGACGATTCCGCACGGGAGATCCGGCCGAGGAGTGGCGCCGCGATCTCCTACGATCACATCGATCGCTGCTACATCATTCCGTCGGCGTTCAACACGCGGCGACTGTGGGCGAAGTACGAGTCGAGCGGACGCAAGATGGTTTTTTATTTCCCAATCGCGCGCGAGCTCGGCACCGCCAACGAATTATCCGCGGAACAGCGCACGAAGCGTCAAGCGGCAGAGCGGCCGAGAAAGGAAATCAACGCCGAATCCGTTTTCCGCGCGCTTGGCGACACGACGCGATACGCGATTGCATCGATATTGGCGCGTACGCCGACCAGTTCAGCGGATCTGGCCAGAAGTCTCAACGTGTCGAAGCCGACGATTACGCATCACGTTCACGCGTTACGGTCAGCAGGGCTGATTACCGAGACGCCCAGCGGTGGCTCAACCAAGCTCTCATTGAGCCGGGACACCGTCGCCGCGCTGTCCGGGGCCGCCGTCGACCAGCTATTTGCCTCTACGGCTGACCTTACCCTGGGGACAACCCGCAAGCGGCGGACATCCTAGGTTCGATTCCGTACGCAAAACCCGAACGAACTCCGGCGGTTTTCGCACACAGAAATTTTACAAGAATCTTTTAAACCATTTGTGCGTACTGTGAGTCTAACCAAGTGAAGCCAGGAAATACCCCCCTCCGGCTTTGCAGGATTGAGCTACTGGTCGAGCTTGTAGGACGGGTGGGCCACCAGTAGCCAGCCCCGTACCCCTAAAAAGGTACGGGGTTTTTTTTAGCGAGATTGCGCCGGCGGATCCGGATATCCGGTGTCCATGATCACTAGCCAGCGTCCGCCTTCGCGACGCCACATCGTGACGTACCTGCCCGTTCCCAGTTGCTTTCCGCTGTCCGCGGTTCGCCTGCTGACGACCCAGTATCTGCCAGTAGTCGAGCCCGTCGATCCATCCCGATAGACGTAGGCGTCAGTCGGCTCCCAGTTCAAAATCGTAGTGGTGTCGGAGATGTTGGGCAGATCGAACCTCCGAATCTCTTCGACGCCCTTCACCATGTTGTCACGGTAGCGAATTCGGATTGCATCGCTTGCGTAGAAAGACATCCACCCGTCGATTCCGCGAGCGTGGGTGGCAACCGCGAAGTCTTTGTCGGCCTGCATCAGAGATGCTTCGGTGACTCCCGTCGCGCCGCCGGTATTGCCAACAGTCGCGCATGCACTGGAAAAGCCGTATGCCGCCAGAATGACGAATGTTCGCCTCATTTGAGTCTCGCCTTTGGTCCGGGGCGAAGACTTACCACTTTCAGTGATTTCGCACCATGGGTAGGTTTGCGGTCGCAACATCGCGCGCTTGTCTTCTGGAGGGTTGATGGCTGAAGCATTTGGATCGCAGGTGTTGGCGGGCAAGAACGCCGTCATTACCGGCGGCGGCAGCGGAATCAATTTCGCCATCGCCCGACGCTTCGCCGAGCATGGCGCCAGAGTGGCGTTGATCGGCAGGACCAGAGAGAAGCTCGAAGCGGCGGCAGCCGACATAAAAAAACTCGGCGGGACCGCGTCCGGACATCCAGCCGATGTGCGGGACTATGAAGCTCTCGCGGCTGCCATCAAGAACGCGCGGGATACGCACGGCGAGATCGATCTCGTAGTGTGTGGAGCGGCGGGAAATTTTCCGGCGCCGGTGCTCGGTATGTCCGCCAACGGTTTCAAGGCCGTCGTCGACATCGACCTGCTCGGCACGTTCAACACCTGCCGCGCGGTGTTCGAGCATCTGAATCGGCCTGGCGCATCGATCATAAACATTTCCGCGATGCAGGCATTCACACCAATGCCGATGCAGGCGCACGTCTGTGCTGCAAAGGCTGGGGTCGACATGCTCACCAAATGCCTGGCGATAGAATGGGGGCCGGAAGGTGTTCGCGTAAACTCGATCGCACCCGGCTCGGTGGACCAGACCGAAGGAATGGCGCGTCTGGCGCCGACTCCGGAGATCAGACAACAACTCACCAGAAGCATCCCGCTGCAGCGGTTCGCCACCAAGGACGAGATCGCTGATCTGGCGCTCTTTCTCTCCAGCGAGGCGGCGAAATTCATCACCGGTGCGATCGTGGTCTGCGATGGCGGGCAGTCGCTGGCGGGACTCGGCGTCAACATGATGGCCGCTATGCGTCAGCCAAAATGATTCATCTGCGATCAGCATGAGCGAGATTCGTCGACTCGCCGTTTTCTGCGGCTCCAATCCTGGTGCGCGACCCGATTATGTCGAAGGCGCGCGCGCATTTGGTCGACTTCTGGCTGAGCGTGGCATCGGCGTCGCTTATGGTGGGTCGAGCGTGGGGCTGATGTCGGCCGTTGCCGAAGCAGTTCTCGACGAGATGGGTGACATCATCGGTGTGATTCCCAGAATGCTGGTCGAGCGCGAGGTCGCGCACAAAACATTGTCGGATTTGCGCATCGTGGAGTCGATGCACGAGCGAAAAGCGCTGATCGCCGAGTTATCGGACGGTTTCGTGGCGCTACCCGGTGGAATCGGCACCCTCGAGGAATTTTTCGAGGTCTGGACGTGGGCACAGCTTGGAATGCACGACAAACCCTGCGGCTTGCTCAACATCGCCGGCTACTTCGATCCGCTGCTGGAGTTTCTGGATCGCGCGGTGACGGAGAAATTCGTTCGTGAAGTGCATCGCTCGATGGTGATAGTCGAGAGCGACCCGCGCGCACTTTTGTCGAGATTCCAAGCCTACGAGCCCCCGCGCGTCGTGAAGTGGATCAACGCCGGGACGATCTGACCTCAGCTCCACGTGAGCTCGTCGATCGAGCGCGGCCAGTCCTGCTTCAGCAGGCGCGAAAGGGCGCGATCAGCCAGCAGCTTGCCGTCGGTCTGACAGCGCGGGCAGTAATTGGTCTCGTTGTCGGCGTAGCGAATGCGCTGCACCGGCGTGCCGCAAACGGGGCACGGCTTGCCGAACTTGCCGTGCACGGCCATCTCGTCGCGGAACGCCGTAACCTTGGCAGGGAAGTCATTCGCTGATTCCCGGCGCAGCCGGTCTGTCCATTCAACGAGTATGGAGCGAGTCGCCTCGAACAGCCGCGCGATCTCTTCATCGCTGAGCCGCGAAGTGTGTTTGACCGGCGAGAGATGGGCGCGGTGGAGGATTTCGTCGGAGTAGGCGTTGCCGATCCCGCTGAACAGCCGGGGATCGGTCAGCGATCGCTTGAGGGTGTGATTCTCCCGCCTCAGCCGCTCGGCGAACTGCTCGACGTCGGAATCGAGAACCTCGAGCCCTCCGCGATCGAATTGCTCCAGCCCGTCTTCCCCTCGTACCAGCCAGAGTGATGCGCGGCGTTTGGACCCTGCCTCGGTGAGAATGAGCGTACCGTTGGGAAAGTCGAATGCCGCGAGCCCGAGCTTGCCCGGAACTTTTCCGCCGGCCGCTACCCAGCGCAGGCGTCCGGCAATCATCAGATGGATCACGAGAAAGAGATTGTCCTCGAGCTCGAGTACGATGCGTTTTCCCATTCTGCGCACGCCGGTAATGCGCTTGCCATTGGCGGCGCTGATCGGCGGGTCGACTGACCGCAGCAGGAATGGCTTGGCGATGCGCGTGCGCTCCAGAGTCTGGCCGACCATTCGCGACTCCAGCGCTTCGATGTAGACGGTTATGTCCGGAAGCTCGGGCATTGTCTCAGAGTCAGGATAGCAGGATTCACGATTGAGGAGCGATGGGAGTGTCGACGCGCTTCATGCCGGCGACAGTTTGCGGTCGAAATAATCCGACGCGATCTGTCGGTCCCGCGCCGTGATGTAATTCTCACCGAGCGATTGCGCGCCGTCGAGCGCGATATCGGCGAGGGCGCGTGCCATGCGATGGAGCGCGGGATGGGTGACGCCTTTGATTCCCCCAAGCTGCAGAAGGTCCGGGTTGGGCGTTCCGACTATTTCAAACGCTCTCTGCGCGCTCTCCCGATCGTAGACGATCGCGGTGACGAACACCACCGGAGCCGCCAGCGATTCTGGCTCAATGGTGTCCGCCGAGCGAAGCTCGAAGTACTCCTTCGGCCGGACTTCGGGAAACAGGGTCGAGAGGTGAAAGTACCAATCGTCCAGAGATACGTCGGCGCCGCGCATCCATTCGCGGAATGTGGTGTAGGGGCGCGTCCTGTTTCCGCTGCGCATCGCGAATGCGTCGAGCGCGAACTTCAGGTAGGCGGCAATGGGATCGATCTCGTCATAGGGAATGCCGGTGCGCGAGTGGTCGAGGGTTCGCCAGAGGTGCGCGCGGTAGCTGGTGTGATTGGTCCGCTTGCCCGCGTAAG
>DASYIM010000181.1:0-9199 GCA_035997625.1 Gemmatimonadaceae bacterium | reverse complement strand
TTGCCGAGCACGCGACCGAGACTGGTGTTCAAAAGATCACCGTCAGCATGTCGTGCACGAAGTGCGACAACGATCGGTTTTTTTCGCACCGGGCGGGCGATAAGGGCAGGCAGATCGGAGTGATCGCGGCGCAGGCGTGACAGCGGACTAGCTCGCGGCGGCGTATGGATCTCAGTGCGTGGCTCGCCCATCGAATACCGAAGCAGGGAGCTGAAAGCTTTGTCAGCCAGGCAGCTTCTCAGCTTCCATACTGCCGCTATAGATGCGCGCTATTTGTTGATCGCGTGGCTCGCGCGCTAATAGTGTCAGGACAGGCGCGGAGGCTCTGACTCCGTAACACCGTACGCCGCCGGAAGAGCTGAAACGCTGTTCAGCGTAGTTGGCATTCAGCTCCCTGCTTCGGTATTGAACCAAGCCAGCCAGGCGCAGCGGTCCATACGCCGAGGCGGACTCGGCCCCTCGCAGGTTGACTCCCTCCCCCGCGCCGCCTACATTGAGTAGGGCGTTCAACTCGGCGGCCAACCGGAATGTGGGGATACCCCCACATTTTTTTATCCCTTCGATTAACCTCGAAGCTGCATGAACGAGATGCTGGAAACTCTTGTGGCTTCTGAGATTAAGTCACTTGGACTTGAGCTTGTCGAACTGAAGGTCGGTGGCAGCAGAAACCGTCCTGTGCTGGACGTTCGAGTCGAGCGAGAGGACGGAGAAAAAGTGACGGTCGACAATTGTGCGGTAGCATCACGCGCGATCGAGGCCAGGCTCGACGCCGAGAATTTCGGCGACCAAAGATACGTTCTGGAAGTGTCGTCTCCCGGGCTCGAGCGACCGCTGAGGAACGGCAAGGATTGGAAGCGTTTCGTTGGCAGGACGGCAGTGGTCACCGCGAACGTCGCGGGCGATCCGGCAGGTCGGCGGACGGATGAAGTCGAGATTGCCGGCGTCGAAGGCGATGCCGGGCAGGAAATCGTGATTGTGCGCAACGAGCGCGGGGTTGAGCGGCGTTTTCCGCTCGCCGCGGTCGAAAAAGCGCGGCTGGCTTTTCATTGGAAAAGGTAGGGTTGAGACATGGCGGCTTCAGTAGAAATTCTGACGGCGATCCGCGAGTTGACGAACTCGAAGCAGATCGATCGCGCCGAATTGCACGGGCTTCTCGAGGATGGCATCAATGCCGCTCTCGCCAAGAAGCACGGGCCCACGGTGCAGGCTGAAGTCGATATCGACGAGAACAAGGGAGCGATTCGCATCGTTCTCCTCAAAACCGTCGTCGAAGAAGTGACCGACTCAGCCAGCCAGATCTCCCTCGAGGAGGCGCGTTTCGAGGACCCCGACTTCCAGATCGGCGATCAGATGGAAATCCCTGTCGACTTCGCCGAGTTTGGGCGCACCGCGGTTCAGGCCGCCAAGCAGCGCATCATCCAGCGCGTCCGCGAAGGCGAGCGCTCCAAGATTCGCGACGAATTCTCGAGCAGGGTCGGCGACCTCCTCTCCGGCGAAGTGCAGCAGATCGAGCGAGGTAAGCTCGTGATCATGCTGAACAAATTCCGCGAGGCGGAGGCGATCATCCCTTACCGCGAGCAGAACCATCGCGAGCATTTCCACCAGGGTGACCCGATCCGTGCCGTTCTCAAGCGAGTCGAGGAGACTCCCAAGGGACCGCGGCTCGTGCTGAGCAGAGCGGATGCGCTCTTCGTGAAGGCGCTTTTCAAGCTGGAGGTGCCTGAGATCCAGCAGAATCTCGTCGAGATTCGCGCCAGCGCGCGCGAAGTCGGCAGCCGTACCAAGATCGCCGTGTTCTCGCGCGATGATTCAGTGGATCCTGTAGGCGCTTGCGTCGGCCTCAAGGGCTCGCGCGTTCAGGCTGTCGTAAATGAGCTGGGTGGCGAGCGCATCGATATCGTACCGTGGTCGGCCGATCCTGAGCGGTTCGCCAAGCTGGCGCTCGCTCCCGCGCGCGTTGCGCGCGTGTTCAGCGATCCAGGCACCAAAACCATTCAGGCGATTGTCGATGAGGATCAGCTTTCCCTGGCGATTGGCCGCAACGGACAGAATGTCAGGTTGGCGTCGGAGCTGACTGAGTGGAAGATCGAGCTGTACTCCAGCCGCGAGTGGATGGAACGCGGCAGCGATCAGCCGATCTTCGCGCCTCTCCCGACGGACGAACCGGTGTCGGGTGTGAACCCGCGCCTTGCGGACATTGAGGGAATGCAGCCGGCGACGGTTGCCGTTCTCGAGGAAGCCGGCTACCGGACTCTGGACGATATCATCGATCTGGAGCGCGAGGATTTCCTGCGACTTCCCGGAATCGCTCCGGAAGAAGCAGATCGCCTGGTGGCCATGATCAACGAGCTCACTACTGACGAAGCCCCGGAAACGGGAGAAGAAGCGGTTGCTACGACTGAGGCCGACGTCGAGGCAAGCGGCGAAATGGAGTCCGAAGGCGGCAGTCCGGCTGGTGACGAGGCCGCCGGCGGGGAAGCCGGAAAGAAGGAGTAGTCGACGTGGACGCCGTTCAGCAACGCAAGCTTCTTGGCCTGATCGGTCTGGGAGTTCGCGGTCGCGGAGCGATAGTCGGCGTTCAACAGGTTAGGGAAGCGGCTCGGCGCGGCAAGTTGCATCTGGCTATTGCGGCGCCCGACGCTTCAAGCAACAGTTTGGACAAAGTGCTGCCGCTGCTCCACGCTCGCGGGATCACTGTAATCGCCGGACCTCCGGCTATCGAGCTCGGGTCGGCGGCTGGGCGTGAGACAGCCGCGGTAATTGGAATAGTGGATAAAGGTCTCGCAAAGGGGATTCGGGCGCTCAGCCCGGAGCCGATGCGGGATGTCCGTCAGGATGGGGAGGAGTTGGGTTGAGCAAGCTTCGAGTGCATGATCTGGCAGGTGAATTTGCGGTTTCCAGTGACGAGGTCATCAACCTTCTTCGCCAGATGGACATCCCCGTTCGCAGCCATCTCAGTCCGCTGAGCGACGACCAGGTCGCTCGCATCCGCGCCCGCTGGGAGCGCGAGAAGCGCGCACGAGTTGCTGCGCCACCCGCGACTACCCGCCGCCGTCGCGGAACGCCCGCGGCTGCACCCGCCCCCGAGCCGAAGCCCGAAGCTAGCGCGGGCGAGGGCGCGAATGTCCGTCGCCGCCGGCGGGCTGCGGAGCCCGTGGCCGAGGCGCCCATCATCGAGGAGCAGGTCCCCGTCGCGAGGACAGCCGAGCCGACGCCGGCTCCCGTTACGCCTGCGCCTGTCGTTGTCGCCGCGCCAACGGAGGCTCCGCCGCCGCAGGTCGAGCGTCCACGGACGCATCAAGCCGCACCTGCCCGTCAGGCTCCTCCTCCGGCCGCGCCAGCCACGTCGAGTCACGGCGGTGAGCGCACCGATGTACGCGATCGGCAGCGTCCGCAGCCAGTCGTTCCCGGCGCCCCGCGGCCGCGGCCCATCGCCACCGGCGCGCCGTTCACTCCGCCGCGTCCTGTCGCATCCGCGGCACCAGGCGCCGGAACAGCGCCGCCGCGCCGAGACGAGCGTAGCACCGGTCGCGGCGAAGATCGCGGCGCCCGTCGCGGCAAGAAGGGCAAGCGCGGCGTCGATCAGGAAGCAGTGCAGGCGAACATCGGTAAGACGATGGCCACCATGCGCGGACCGATCCGCCGCGGCGCGGCCCGTCGCGCGGAAGATGGTACCTATCGCGAGGAGCTCGCAGCACAGCGCCAGGCGGAAGTCGAGCGCGAGAAAAAGACCGTTCGCGTCAACGAGTTCATCACCGTCAGCGAGCTCGCCCAGATTCTCAAGACCCCGGCCGTCCAGATCGTCGGCTTCGCGTTCAAGAATCTCGGCTTGATGATCACAATCAACCAGCGTCTCGATTTCGATCAGATCGAATTGATCGCCGGAGAATTCGGCTTCCAGGCAGTGAAGGAACAGGAATACGCCGCCGATCTCAACGCGACGGCTGCGCCCGAGGACACCAACGAGCAGCTCGAGTCGCGCCCGCCAGTCGTCACGATCATGGGGCACGTCGACCATGGAAAGACTTCTCTCCTCGACTACATTCGCAAATCGAACGTCGTCGCGGGTGAGTCCGGCGGCATCACCCAGCACATCGGCGCGTACCACGTGTCACTCCCCGGCGGCAAGTACATCACCTTCCTCGATACGCCCGGCCACGAAGCATTCACCGCCATGCGCGCTCGCGGGGCTCAGGTGACAGACATCGTCGTGCTGGTCGTCGCGGCTGACGATCAGGTAATGCCCCAGACCATCGAGGCCATTTCGCACGCCAAGAACGCCGGCGTGCCGATGATCGTCGCCATTAACAAGATCGACGTGCCGGGCGCGAATCCGATGAAAGTGAAGCAGGATCTCCTTCAGCACGGCGTCGTGCTCGAGGAGTTCGGCGGCACCGTGCTGTCAAGCGAAGTGTCGGCCAAGAAGGGAACCAACATCGACGCGCTGCTCGATCAGATTCTGCTGCAGGCGGAAATCCTCGACCTCAAGGCGAATCCGAACCGCAGCGCCACCGGAGCCGTCATCGAGGCCCAACTCGATGCGGGGAAGGGTCCGGTCGCCACGATCCTGGTCAACAACGGAACGCTGCACGTCGGCGACGATTTCATTTGCGGCATGTATTCCGGCCGCGTGAGAGCATTGCTCGACGAGCGTGGCCGCAGCATCAAGGACGCGGGCCCGGCTATCCCGGCACAAGTGCTTGGAATCGGCGGAGTGCCGATGGCCGGCGATCAGTTCGTCGTCGTCGAGGATGCGATTGAGTCGCGCGAGATCGCGCAGCGGCGTCAGCGTCTCGATCGCGAGGCGAAGAGCCGTCGCACCGCCAAGGGTGTCGTCTCGCTCGAAGACTTCATGTCCCAGACCGCCCCGGGCCAGAAGCGCACCCTCCGCATCGTCATCAAGGCGGATCAGGGCGGGCCGGCGGAAGCGCTCGCCGACGCGCTTGGACAGTTATCGCACGAAGAAGTCTCGGTGGACGTCATTCACCGCGGCGTCGGTGCTATCACCGAGAGCGACATTCTGCTCGCCCGCGCCTCCGGTGCGATTATCGTCGGCTTTCACGTGCGCCCGGACAACAACGCCCGCGCCGCCGCTGAGCGCGAGGGCGTCGAGATCAAGCTCTACAAGATCATCTACGAGGCGGTCGAAGACGTTCGTGCCGCGCTGGAAGGAATGCTTCGTCCCGAGGAAAAGGAAGTCGTGCTCGGCGAGGCCGAAGTGCGCGACCTGTTCAAGGTCCCGCGGATGGGTGTCATCGCGGGTTGCTCGGTCCGCAACGGCGTGATCAATCGTCAGGGTCGCGTGCGTGTGATCCGCGATGGTGTCGAGATCTACGACGGTGCCATCGCTTCTCTCCGACGCTTCAAGGATGACGTCAAGGAAGTGCGCGAAGGATTCGAATGCGGTATCGGTGTCGAGAACTTCAATGACATCAAGGTGGGCGATGTGCTGGAGTGCTACCGTAAGGAGCAGGTAGCGCGCACGCTGACTTCAGCGGCGGGCGCATCTGCGTAACACACGTCGAGCGGACCGCGTCGCCGAAGCGGTCCGTGTCGAGGTAGCGACATTCCTCACTGAATCGGCAAAAGATCCTCGCATCGTCGGTTTCGTGACGGTGACGGGCGCCGAGGTCAGTCCGGATCTGCGGCACGCGCGCGTCTATGTGAGCGTGCTTGGCAGCGACACGGAAAAGCAGGCAACTTTCGACGGCCTCGATAGCGTCGCGTCTCACCTGCGCTCACGCGTCGCCAGGGCGCTCCGCCTCCGGGTGGCGCCGGAAATCCAGTTCAAGGAAGACGACACCATCGCCCGCGCCGCCCGCATCGAATCACTACTCGCCGATGTCAAGAAGCAGGATGCCGCGGCATCCGGTGAGCGCGACGACGACTGAGCGCGCGGCCGAATCCTCGATACCCATCGAAGGACTGCTACTTGTAGACAAGCCCGCCGGAATGACATCGCACGACGTCGTCCAGCGCGTCCGACGGATCTACGGAGAGCGGAGTATTGGACACCTCGGCACCCTTGATCCGTTCGCGACCGGGCTGCTGGTGCTGTTGCTCGGACGCGCCACGCGGCTGGCGACTTTTATCGACACCGAGCCCAAGATCTATGATGCGGTTATCCAATTTGGTGAGGAGACCGATACCGACGACTCGACGGGAACGGTGATTCGCACAGCTCCGCCCCCTACCGAGGAGGCTATTCGATCGGCGCTGCCGTCCGTCACCGGAAAGATTTCACAGGTCCCTCCTGCGTACTCGGCCAAGAGCGTCCACGGCACGCGCGCCTATGACGCTGCCCGTCGCGGAGAACCGTTGGACCTGCGCGCAGTCGATGTGGAAGTTTACGAGTGGGACGGAATCCGATTCTCGGAAGACAAGCTGTCCGCGACCATTCGCTGCAGCGGGGGGACGTACATTCGTGCAATCGCTCGCGATCTCGGTCGACTGACCTCCTCGACCGCTCATCTGAGCGCTCTCCGCCGGACCCGGGTCGGGAGGTTCGACGTGCGCGAAGCCGCCGGTCTGGAGAGCCTGACGGCCGATCCCTCCCGGATCAAGCTGCTTCGCGTCGTAGCCGATGCCTAGAGACCTCTTCCTGACGGACGAATCCGGACTGCCTCCGCACGTGAGCGGAACCGTGATCACCGTTGGGACTTTCGACGGCGTGCACCGGGGCCATCGCGATGTGGTCGAGCGATTGGTTGCCCGCGCGCGAACGCTCAAGATCCCGAGCGTCCTGGTCACCTTCGAGCCGCATCCCCTCGAGGTGGTCAATCCGGCCGCGGCTCCTTTGCTCCTCACCATCCACGACGAGAAGCAAGAGGTTCTCGCGGAGACAGGGATCGACTATCTGGCGGTGGTGCCGTTCACCCCGCGCCTGGCGGCCTATTCCGCGGAACATTTCGTCGAGCTCATTCTGCGCCGTTGCTTTCGCCTGCGCGAGCTGCTCATCGGCTATGATCACGGTTTCGGGAAGCAGCGGGCCGGAAACGTCGACGTCCTCAAAACACTGGGCGAGCGCGACGGATTTCGAGTCGAGGTGGTCGCACCGGTTTCCAGCGCTGACGGACATTCCGTCTCCTCTACTTCGATCCGGCGAGCGGTCGCCGGTGGAGATCTGGATCGCGCCGCCGCGTCATTGGGACGCCCCTACTCGGTGAGCGGACGAGTGGTTGAAGGAGAGCGGCGCGGGCGCACCATCGGGTTCCCGACCCTCAATCTCGGCGCGCCGCCCCCAAGGAAGCTTCTTCCGCCCGAAGGTGTATATGCTGTCCAGGTCCAAACCCCGCGCGGTCCGGTTGGCGGGATGATGAATCTTGGACCGCGTCCGACATTTGGAGATCTGACGACGTCACTCGAGGCGCATCTGTTCGACACCAGCGGCGATTTCTACGGGGCCAACGTTCGCCTCGACTTCATCGCGCGCATACGCGAGACGCGCAAATTCGCCTCGGCGGAACAGCTGTCGAAACAGCTTGCCAACGACGAACGCGATGCCAGAAACGCGTTGACTCTCTTTGGAGTCCCCAATAACCTTAAAGGCTAGTCCAGAAGTGCAACTTTTTCCCCATACAGAAGCATGACTCTGAAGTGGCGCATTGCCATAATTCTCGGTCTGATTGCCGCCTCGATCTGGGCGCTCTTTCCGCGCACCGTCGTCGAACGCGTCAAACGGAATGGTGAGTTTGTTTACGATACCGTTCGCCGCGTCCCGCTGAAGCGCGGACTCGACTTGCAGGGCGGGATGTACCTGGCGCTCGAGGTCGATGAATCGAAGGGTGCCGTTCCCGACAAGCCCAAGGCGGTCGACAACGCCCTCAAGGTGGTCCGCAACCGGATCGACGAGTTCGGTGTTTCGGAGCCGCTGGTGCAAAAGGCCGGCAATGACCGCATCATCGTCGAGCTTCCCGGCATCGACGATCCAAGGCGCGCCCAGGATGTCGTCCAGAAATCGGCCTTCCTTGAATTCCAGATAACCGACAAAACGCAGGCCCTCGAAAAAGCGCTGCCGCGCATCGATGCGGCGCTCAAGGACGCAAAGGTCGCCGTGGCTGCCTCCACGCCGGCGGCCACGAAGGACACCGCGAACGCAGGCCTTCAGTCTCTGTTCACGGCTGATACTTCCAGGAAAACAGACTCGACGAAAAAGGATACGGCAGCCGTCGCCGCTACGCCTGGCGGCCCGGGCGCGTTCAGCAAGTTGATCCAGCAGGGACAGATGCCCGGGCAGTACTACGTCGCCCAGAAAGATGTCGAGCTGGTCACACAATACCTGGCGATGCCCCAGGTCGCCGCCGCGCTACCACCCGGCAAGGTCGTTCGTTGGAGCAGCGACACAACATCCCTTGGCAATCAGGTGTATCGTCCGCTTTACGTTCTCGACGCGAAGCCCATCATCACCGGCGAGTATCTCACCGACGCCAAACCCAACACCTCGCCGACTGAAGGAAACATTGTCGAGTTCACGATGAACAATGAGGGCGCCCGGCGCTTTCGCGTGGAAACGGGAAGGCACGTCAAGGACTTCATGGCGATCGTGCTCGACCAACGCGTGATGGGTCAGCCACCGGTCATCCAGAGTGCCATCGGGGCGCGGGGCCAGATTACCATGGGCGGCAAGGATTTGCAGGCCGCTCAGGATCTGGCGCTGGTGCTGAGGGCTGGATCTCTGCCCGTGCCGCTCAAGGTCGCGGATGTAAGACAAATCGGCGCCAGCCTCGGCGCGGACTCGATTCACAAAGGGATCACCGCCGGAATCATCGCCGTCGCGCTGGTGGTTGTGATCATGCTCGGCTACTATCGGTTCTCCGGAGCCTTGGCCGTCGCGGCACTGGGGTTGTATATCCTTTACACCCTGGCGGTACTCGCCGGATTCAGCGCGGTGCTGACATTGCCGGGACTCGCCGGATTCGTGCTCTCGATCGGTATCGCGGTCGACGCCAATGTGCTGATCTTCGAGCGAATACGTGAAGAGCTCGCCCACGGTAAAACCGTGAGAACGGCCATCGACGAAGGTTTCCGCCACGCCATGAGCGCGATCGTCGACTCCAATGTGTCGACCGCGTTGACGGCCGCTGTTCTTTACCAGTACGGCACAGGTCCTGTTCGCGGATTCGCCGTCACTCTGCTGGCCGGTATCGCCGCGTCAATGGTGACGGCGATCTTCGTGGTTCGCACCTTCTACATGATCTGG
>DASYIM010000180.1:0-9267 GCA_035997625.1 Gemmatimonadaceae bacterium | reverse complement strand
TACGTGGCCGAGCATCTCACCGATCGCGTGAAGCACATCTTCACCATCAACGAGTTCGGTGCTTTCATGGAGCTGGGTTACGGCATCGGCATCCACGCACCCGGACTCAAGTTGCCGAAGCCGCGTTTCTACCAGGCCCGCCACAACGGTGTGCTGGGACACGGGCTCGCGGTGCAGGCCATCCGCGCCCGAGGCAAGCCGGGCACCAGGGTTGGCATCGCAGAAAACCTGGCGGTGGGGGTGCCCGTTATCGAGACGCCCGAGCACATCCACGCGGCAGAGCAGGCGACGCGTGAGATGAACGCCCAGTACCTCACCGTCATAATGGAGGGGAAGTACACCGACGCGTACCTCGCGCGCATCGGCGCCGACGCACCGCGCATCACGCCGGAGGATCTCAAGACGATATCAACACCTATGGATTTCGTCGGCACCAACATCTACCAGCCGACGTTCGTCCGCGCCGACGGGTCGCCCAGCGGTTTCGCCATCGTTCCGAATCCGCCGTCGTATCCGCACATGGCGTCTCCGTGGCTGTTCAATGGACCCGAGGTGTTGTACTGGGGACCGCACCATGTCGCGAAACTCTGGAACGTGAAGGAGATCTACATCACCGAGAACGGCACCTCGTCGTCGGATATCCCTGCCGCGGACGGCCAGGTGTACGACACCGACCGCATCATGTACCTGCGCAATTATCTCAGTCAGCTCCAGCGCGCCGTGTCCGACGGCGTCCCCGTGAAGGGCTACTTCCTCTGGAGCCTGATGGACAACTTCGAGTGGGCGGACGGTTACGGGAACCGGTTCGGCCTCCACTACGTGGACTACGCCACGCAGCGCCGCACGCCCAAGTTGAGCGCGGCGTTCTATCGCGAGGTCATCGCCCGGAACGCGGTGGCGTAGTAGACACTTGTCGCGATGAACCGGCCTGATAAGCGTGAGGTCAGTAGTTCAACTCTACCCAGGCCCATGAATTTCAGACTATTGCCCCGTAAGCGTTTACGCGCTTACGGTTTGTTTTTGGGTTGCCGGTGGCCTCCGTGGTGTCCATCGGTGGTGTGCGTTCGGCCACTTCCAACGCGGTCTCGGTTACCGTTGCCGCCACTCTGTGCGAAGCTGTCGGGCTGCGCCGTGCGCAGATTGTCGTGAAAGACCAGCGCATTGTTGCTCGGCTCGACATCGCGGTAAAGTCCAGGTATAGCCGGCCCCAGACTAATTCGACACTCCGCCGCTCCTAGCACTACCTTCTAGCCCATGCGGGCTTTGAGCAGCACGGGTTGATGACGGACCTGCGCGAGCAATTGCGAACGACACTCACCGACTACACCGTCGAGCGCGAGATCAGCGGCGGGGGAATGTCGCGCGTCTTCGTCGCCGAAGATACCAGACTCGGTCGAAGGATCGTGGTGAAGGTTCTGCATCCCGACCTCGCCGTTGATGTCTCTGCCGCGCGCTTTGAGCGCGAGATTCGGTTGTCAGCACGACTGCAGCACCCTCATATCGTGCCGCTGCTGAGCGCGGGCGATCTCGGCGGCCTTCCCTACTATACGATGCCGTTCGTCGAAGGTGAGAGCTTGCGCGCGCGCCTCTCGCGTGAGGGAGCGCTCCCTATTGCCGACGCCCTACGCTTGATGCGCGAGCTCGCTGAGGCGCTCGCTTACGCGCACGAACATGGCGTAATCCATCGCGACCTGAAGCCGGAAAACGTGCTCTCGTCTGGCAAACACGCGATGGTCATCGATTTTGGCGTGGCGAAAGCGCTCTCGGTCGCGACGCAAGGCATGGCAGATAGCGATCGTCGCCATATCACCAGCACCACGACCGCCTTTGGCCTTGCCGTCGGCACACCGGCGTACATGGCTCCCGAACAGGCAGCGGGTGATCCAACGACAGATTATCGCGCCGACCTTTACGCGCTCGGCGTCATCGCTTACGAGGCGCTGACAGGCGAGCATCCTTTCAGCGGCCGTTCCCCACAAGCGATGCTGGCCGCGCACCTCACGGAGTCGCCATTGCCCGTCACTGAGCGGCGGTCCGCTGTTCCGCCTGCCGCGGCGGCGTTGGTGTCACGACTTCTTCAGAAGAAACCGAGCGATCGACCACAGAGTGCGACCGACGTGCTGACGACTCTCGACGGAATCACTCCCCTGACGGACAGACAGCCGCTCGCTGCGACAACGCGCACTCCCGCTCAAAATCGACGACGTTTGGTTATCGCCGGCGCGATAGTTGTCATGGCGGCGTTGATTGGGCTCGCTGTCGCCGCCTCACGTCGAACGGTCACTGGCAATCAACCAGTGTTGGCCGTTCTTCCATTCGAGAACCTCGGCGCGCCGAGGGACGCGTATTTCGCCGAGGGACTCACCGACGAAGTGACGAGCCGCCTTTCCGGCGTGTCCGGGTTGCGCGTAATCGGTCGAGTGAGCGCACAACAATACAAGGGTTCGAGCAA
The DNA here is from genome assembly GCA_035997625.1 of Gemmatimonadaceae bacterium. Lineage (GTDB taxonomy): Bacteria > Gemmatimonadota > Gemmatimonadetes > Gemmatimonadales > Gemmatimonadaceae > UBA4720. The sequence continues at coordinate 6,815 of DASYIM010000180.1, read as the reverse complement.
GAGTCCGCGCCAGATCGCCCAGGAACTGGGCGCAGGCTATTTGCTGACGGGAACGGTGAGGTGGGACCGATCCGAGAGCGGCAGCGGTCGCGTGCGAGTGAGTCCGGAGCTTGTACGCGCTGCCGATCAATCAAGCGTCTGGTCAGAGCCGTACGAAGGACCGCTCAGCGATGTTTTTCTCTTGCAGACGAACATCGCGGAACGCGTGGCGGCGGCGCTCGATGTCGCGCTGCTCAGCGGTGAACATCAGACGGTAGCGGCACGCCCAACGGCGAATCTCGCTGCGTATGATGCATATCTGCGAGGGCTCGCGGTGTCGACGAGACGCGATCGCTTTACGCCTAGCAGAGTCGACGCCGCCATCGCGGAGTTCGAGCGCGCAACGGCGCTCGATCCCGGTTTTGGAATCGCACACGCGCACCTCGCGCTCTCCTACCTCGACAAGAGGACCCTGGCCAACGATCCCGCCTATTTGTTGAAGGCCAAGGCGAACGCGGAACGCGCGGTGGCGCTCGTACCCGCGCAGGCCGACGCTCAATTCGCACTCGCTTCTGAGCTTCGCTCAGAAGAGCAAATGGAGCGAGCCTATAAAGCCATCACAGCAGCAACGAAGGCTGCTCCCAGCAACACCGAGATGCTGTACTTCCTCGGCGAGATTGAGGAGGCCCTCGGACATCTTGATCGCGCAACTGCCATAGGGTTGCGTGCGGCGGCGCTGGACCCGCGCTCCCCTGACCCGCCGGCCTACCTCTCAGGTTTATATGACCGGCTGGGTCGCCATCAGCAAGCGATTCAAATGCGCGAGCGCGAGATCGCGCTCAGTCCTGGTAACGGGTTCGCGTATCTGGCACAGGCAATTTCGTATCTCCTGTGGCGAGCGGACACGCTGAGTGCACGACGTGTCCTCGATCGCGGAGGCTCGGCAGCGATGGTGTGGCTAATCGGGATTAATCGCGGCCAAGGCGCGTTCTCGCTTTGGGAAGCGTCGCTTCCGAACGCAGCACGTTTGGCGAAGGATACCTTGACGTTCGCTGGATTCGTTCGCAACGGCATCGGATCCGAGACCTATCAGTTTCATTTAATGAAGCTGCATCACTTCACATTAGCGGGTGAACCAGACCGCGCCCACGTTGAGGCCGACTCTATCGTGCGGCTACTTGAGCCGGAGTTTCGTCAGAGCTCGTCACCTCCGACTTACGACCGTTACGCAGCGAGCGACCGGCGCGTGGCACTCGCAGAAGCATACGCGCTTCTCAATCGTACCTCGGATGCGGCGCGAGAAAATGATCGATTCGCTAGCGCGGCGCGCCTCCGACGCGGAAATGGGAATTTTAGCGGAGTCGAAGATGGACTTAGCATCGCGGCGTACGTCGACGTTTTAATGGGCCGCGATGATCAGGCAATCGCGAAACTGAGGGAAATTACTAGGCGTCCGGCGCCGGGCTCGTGGATATCTCCCGCGCTTCTCCGCGCCGATCTCGCGTGGGCGCCGCTGCGCAACGATCCCAGGTTCCAACAGCTAATAGCCGAACTTGACTCGACTGGCCGCGTGACTGGCAAAGAAGAGGCGCCTTAGCACGAGGCCGCTCGTCACGTGGCGCTCGTGGTGTTCGTTCTGTATCGGGTGCTAGCAATAGCAGTGCAGCGCCTGAAATTGCCATGTAGTCATCTTTACCCCGTAAGCGTTTAGGCACTTGTGGGGTTTTTGCCGAGCCGAGGTTCACCGGTGTGTTGCCGCCACTGTGACGGCGTCACCTGTACTTGCGCGGTAAACACGCGACCGAAATGGGAGCTGTCATTAAAGCCGCAAGCAAATGCAATTTCGGTGATCGACCGGTGAGCTGCTTCCGGTGCCGTAAGAAGCTGCATTGCCTGACGCACACGCTCAGCGAAAACACGTCGCATGACTGTCTCATTGTGAGCCGCAAAAATCCTTGCCAGCGAGCGAGTCGATATCTGTAAGCCGCGCGCGATCTGATCCGGCCCGAGGTTTGACTCTCCGAACCGGAGGGCAATCAGATGACAGGCGTGCAGGAATATTGCTGCCCGCGAAGCATGTGAGGGCGTGGGCTGGGCACAGTGCACTTCATCAAGTGCCTGAGCTATTAGCTCGACGCAGTGGCGAGCAAAAAGCGCAGCAGCAGGCGGCGAGAAACTGCTTGCCATCGCAAAACCATCGGCGAGGTTGGTTTTCCAAAGGCGCATCAGTGGATGGTGGCGCACGACAATGCCGGCAAGCAGCTCAGGCCTCGTCACGCGGCTGTCAAGCCATTCTGTCGGCAGTGAGAGTACGAGGTGCCGCCAAGGTCGCTCAAGATCGAGCGTGAATTCGTCTCGGCTGTCGGTAATAAAAACATCGCCGTTCTGCAACGTGGTCCGTTCGCTACGACGTTTGATGCGTGCGTCCCCATCCAGGTTCACGCACACCGCGTAGAGGTGACCGGTGGTGTGAGCCACCTCGGCTCGCGTATGCGAGGCAATTATTCCGTAGCCAGAAACCTCCGCTACGGTCACGTTCCCGATGACTTGCGCTTGTACCTGGCCGCGTAACGGGGTTTCTCTGCTGGGCTCGATCTGCATTGGGGTCACGTGCCGTGTGACGAGATCTTGCCAGTAACCGACCCGTTCGTGGGGATGCACGCTATCCGTTGTCACGGTAATCATGGTGTCCCTCTCAGTCGAAGCATCTGTCTTCCACATGCGAGCGATCAGCAGAAACTGCGTCTAATATGCACGACGGCCTGGCAGTCCACACACACCCGTCTTGGCCGCGACTAACTAACTAACAGGGAGTTGCGACATGAAAACCACATTAGCATCCCTAGTGTTACTCAGCATGGCACTGGGGAGTGTAGCGATGGCGCAAGATCGGACAGCGGACGAACAGCGAGTAAGGGCGTTGGATGAAGAAGAGCGGGTCGCGGCTCTGAAACGCGATGTTCCTGCCCTCGAGCGGCTCTGGTCGGATCAGTTCATCCTGAACGCCCCCAATAACCACGTCGTCGTCGGAAGGCGCGCGGTGCTGGATGCCTTTCTGCGCTCGGGCATTATCAATTTTTCGAAGTTTGAGCGCCAAACTGAGTTGATCCGAGCTGATGGCCCCTTCGTAATCATCATGGGTCTCGAAACTGTCCAACCAATCGATGACGCACCTAGCGCGGGGCTGGCCGCGGGCCAGTTGATAAAGCGGCGTTTCACGAACATCTGGAAAAACGAAGCTGGTACGTGGCGCTTGTTCCTGCGCCACGCAAACGTGATCCCAAGTCGCTGACTCCAATCGGCCAGCTATTGACAGGACCTATTACATATGTAATACTACAACTGTAATAGCTCCCTGGCAGTCCTGATATTGGGGTGATGTTCAATGGCAAGAGCTCTGGGATTGACGGACCTGCAGCTGGATATCATGCGGGTACTGTGGACGGCCGGCGAGGCGAGCGTCGCTGACGTTCACCGCGCGCTGAAAGCCCGTCACCTCGCACACGCTACGGTCGCGACTCTTCTTTCCCGCCTGGAGAAGAAGGGTGCGATCGCGCACACCACTGAAGGACGCCAATTCATTTATCGGCCTGTGCTCAAGCAGGCCGAAGTCCGGAAGTCGATGATGGCCAGGGTGAGGGACGTTCTCTACGCCGAGGACGTACCTGCGTTGATCAGCCAGCTCCTGGCGGATCGTGACATCACCCGGGACGAGCTCACTCACGTCAAGGCGCTCATCGAAGCGAAAGAGAAAGAGCTGGCCGCGCGCGCTCGAACCTCCCGGAAATCGAAGGAGCGTTAGCCCCATCACCTTCGAGTCGCTGCTGTTTACCGTGGCCCGCGGATCCGCCGTTCTGATCGCGTGGATTGCGACCTACGCGATTCACAGCACGTTGCTGCTGTCAGGTGCGTGGCTCCTGTCACGGTTCATCCGCACGCACACCACGCTGGATGCGTTATGGAAAACGGCTATTCTCGCCGGCGTCCTGACTGCGACGCTTCACGGCCTGCCCCTCGTCGAGTTCGCGGGCGGCCGATACGACGCTTCAGGGATCGTCGAACGGGAAGTATGGAAAGACGCTCCCATTTCAACGTCTGAAAAAGCCGGCTCGTCGCCAACCGAGACTTTCCCGGCCCGTCTCCCGGATGCTGCGGAGAGCGTCAGGCTCATTCCAGTCTGTCTGGTGATTTTGTGGTCAATGTATGCCACCTTCGTTCTCGGCCGCGTGGCTTTCGCGACGAGGCGGGCGCGCGCGTCGTTGGGACCAAGGCAAGTGGCGGCTGATCGGGAGCTCGTCGAGCGGTTTAACAGGGTAGCCGCACGACTCGGTGTCAGGAACGCGCCAACACTGACACTCTCAGAGGAGATGAACAGCCCGGTTGCTCTTGGTCGCACCGAGATCTGCCTGCCCGAAAGAGTCGTAACGGAGCTCCCGGCCGACGAGCAGGAAAGCGTCATCGCCCACGAGATCGCGCACGTCGTGCGGCGCGATCCGTCATGGCTGCTCATCGCCGTCACGATCGAATCCATTCTGTTTTTTCAACCCCTCAACAGAGTAGCCCGCATGCACATTCAAGAAGAAGCTGAGTTTCTAGCCGACGATCTGGCGGTGGCGAGAGCGAGCTCCAATCTGACGCTCGCACGCTGCCTGGCGCGCGTAGCTGAGTGGATGACTTCCTCACGGGAGCTCCTTGCGCCTGCCTTCGTCGAGCAAAAGGCATCGCTCGCCCCGCGGGTCAGGAGGCTACTCCAGTCAGCTTCGGAACACTCGAATGCAAGGCATGGATCGGCGGTGCGACTCGCGGTAGCGCTGGTGCTGCCAGTCATCGTCCTAATAGTCGCTCCAGGCTTTACGGCCGGTGGGAATCGACCATGGGGAACGGCTGCATTTCACTGGGAGGGCGTCCTCGCCGCCGGCAAGAGCGTCGAGATCAAGGGCGCTATGGGAAATATCAGGGCGGAGCCGTCGGGTGGGAGTACAGTCGTCGTGAACGCGACACGTCACGGGCGAGCGACAGTGCCGGATGTCCGGTTTGCGCTGGTGCGTCACGATGAAGGGATCACCATCTGCACCATCTATCCTGTTCCGACGGGTGTAGAGCCCAATACCTGTGAGCAAGGTGGTCGCGGTCGAGAGTACAATACGAAAGCGAACGACGTGGAGATCGAGTACCTCGTTCGTCTGCCGAACGGCGTCGGTTTCGTCGCCCGCACGGCTACCGGCGATGTCTCGAGTGGCCGCCTCAGTGCTCCAGTCTTTGCGAGCTCGAGCGCGGGGAAGATCGACATTGAGACCGACTCCTTCGCGTCTGCGTCGACCCTCGCGGGCAACATCACTGTCCGGATGGGCGCCGCCGACTGGCGCGAGACACTGAGCATCGCGAGCAATGCGGGAAATATTCGCGTTTATCTGCCGCCGGCTGCCGCCACGTCAGTGCGCGCGGGTTCGAGCCTGGGATCCGTCAGCTCGGATTTTCCGCTTTCCGGCAAGCGTCCCGGCTTTTTCTCACGTCTCAAGCCGCGCGGCAGTTTTGGCAACACCCTTTCCGGTGTCCTGGGCGATGGCGGCGCATCCGGCGGAGCTCCGCGGATGCTCGACCTCCAGTCAATCGCCGGCAATATCTCGATCAAACGGGGGAAATAGTCATGTCCAGGCGACTACTTTCCTCCTCTCTCATGCTGGCCGCAGTGTTCGGCGCGACCGCACACGGGCAATCGGGCTCGGCCAGGTTGAGTTTCGCGCCGTTTACTTTCGCTGCGGCCGACGGGTCGAAGACCGAGGCAGATTCGGCGACGCTCGTAGTGCCCAAGAACAGGCAGCATCCCGAGCGCGGCTCCGTCCTGATTCCCGTCGTCCGATTTCGAGCGACAGGCACGGGTGCAGGTGCGCCGATTATCTACCTCTCGGGCGGAACAGGCTCCGGGATCGCCGCCGCGACGGGCTCCAGATACCCGTTCCTTCAATCACTCAGGGAGCTCGGTGATGTGATCACCTTTGACTTGCGCGGCGCCGCCCGTTCAGCGCCGCGAGTCGCGTGCAGAGCAGGCGAGCCGATCCCCGTTGGCCAGCCGATGACGTACCAGATGTTGACCGCACTGTTGGAGCGGAACGCCCGAACATGCGTTCTCGAGCTACGTCGAGCGGATGTGGATCCGGCGGGGCATAACATCAAGGAGACGGTCGAGGACGTCGACGCCCTGCGTGTCGCAGTGGGAGCTGAACGTGTGCGACTGATCGGGACGAGCACTGGAACTCAAATTGGACTTGAGTACCTGCGACGCCACAGCGCGCAGACGGAGAGGATTGTTCTGCTTGGCACCCAGGCTCCCGATCAGAATCTTCATTCTCCCGCGGATCAGGAAAGGGTGGTTCGCACTCTGGATGCACGGAACCGCCGCCGGGCGAAAGCTGGGGAGCCTCCCCCCGATTTGCTCGGCTCTATACGGAAGGTCCTTGGGGCGCTCGATACCTCTCCTCAGGTGGTCCGGGTTCCAAATCGCTCAGGCGGAACCACGGATGTCGCCCTCGGAAAATTTGATGCACAGTTGATTGTCTCCGCATCTCTCGGAGACCGCCGTGTGATGACTGCGCTGATCCCCACAATGTCTGCCGCGGCAAAAGGTGACTACGCTATGCTGGCGCAGTTCAAGATGCAGGGGGCGAGAGCTGGAATTACTTCACCGTTCGAGGCGCTGTTCGATTGTCAGAGCGGCGCTCCGCAAGCTCGCAAGCGAATGGTTGATCGGGAGGCGAACACCGCGCTACTAGGCTTGGCGACGCTCGACTTTCCGGGTAGCTGCACAGGCTGGATGACCAGGGAGTTGGATGCTTCCT
>DASYIM010000179.1:0-3169 GCA_035997625.1 Gemmatimonadaceae bacterium | reverse complement strand
GCGATCTTTCCGTTGGGATCGATCAACAGCATCGACAGCGAGGCGGGATCGACGAACAGCGTGGAGTCGGCGCGATAGGCGATCAGCCCGCCAGGCCGCACGCCGTAAGCGTTGGCCGTGACGCTGGTCGTGTCGGCAACGACGGTGACGCTGGTGAGAGACGAATCGAACATCAGGACGCGGCGACCGACGATGTCGTTGACGAGGACCCTTCCGTTGGGAAGGTGGCGGACCGAGCTCACCGCGCCGAGAGAATCTTTGGAGATGGCGATCACCGGGCCGAGCTGGCGGATCGGGGGCAGAGACTGGGCGCCCGCGAAGGAAGACGCGGTGAATGTCAATGCGACAACGGTCGTTGTGAATCGAAGCTTCATGGCTGCATTCCGGTTAATTGCGGATAATGATTACCTGACCACCACCGCCAGCGCCGGGCCCACCCCCGCCTGCGGGAGCGGTGAAGATGCCGTTGCCCGGGAACATCATTGGACCATTGCCGGCGCCGGCGGTTCCAGAGCGAATCGACGCCAGGTAGCGCGTGTCGAGATAGCTGGAGATGAAGCTGGGCAGCTTGCGACGCTGGTCGCTGGTGAGCAGAGAGTTCAGTTTCGGGACGAGCCTGATGAGCAGATCTACCGAAGCTTCGCGGGCTTTCTGATAATGACCGTAGGCTTCGCTCTTGTTGTAGTTGTCGGGTAGCGCCGCCAGATACCTGGCCACAGGCGTCCAGATCGAGTCGAGACTCACGACATAGCGTCGGTTCATGGTGGCAATACTATCGGCCTGGGGTCCGGTGAGCTCCAGAGTGTCGGCCTGCCGCAGGATCCCCGCCAGCGGATTCGGAATTCCGCCACTCCCGTAAATCGCCTTCAGCATCGGCTCCGGCGCCTTGTTTCCCTTCAGCGTCCGCCCGCGATCGAGCTGCTGGGTGAGCGCCTGCCGCTCGCGCGTCGGTCCGAGGTCGAAGCGCATCATAGCAGTTACAGTGACAGGCGCTCGTACAGTAGAGAGCGCGGGCAGGGTCGAGCCGAATCTTTGATTCACATCGTAGCGGTAACGCTGGCTCTGCGGATCAAATCCACGTACAGCAAGCAGTGTGGGATCCGGGAACGCGAACTGTCCCCAGCCGTGCAGTCCGCCGTTGCCGTGCACCAGCAGATCGGCGGCGCCGAGTGGGTTGCCGAGCTGCAGCGACAGCGTGGCGCGTTGGGGCATCCGGAATTTCACCGGGTTGAACGAAAGGGTCAGCGTCGCCGTCGACGTCCACGGACCCTGGCAGCTGTTGCGCTCGGCAAGTTTTCCGAGCTGCCCGAGGAGGCAGTCGCGGGCGCTTCCCTTCGCGGTGCCGAGAAGCGATTGCATCGACGCCGCCAGCGCCGGATCGGCGGTGGCCGTCGGATCGTAAACGAAAGCACGATCGTTGGCGTAGCCATCGCCGTTGATGTCGCCGGCCACGACCGGAGTGTAAGGCGTGCCCGAGCGGAAGTTGCCGAACCAGTTGACCCGAATCGCGTCGAAGAAGTTGTAAGCGAGATTGTACTGGATCTGATGGCGCGAATCCAACGGCGAGCGCGCCCACTGCAGATCGAGAGGATTGCCGGCGGTGCTGCCGAATCCCCGCACTCGCTCGCGCAAGCTCGAGTAGACGTAGGAGACGCCCCAGCCGAAGTTGCTGCTCGGAGTAGCCGGTGACAGCCCGAATCTCAGCTGGCGGCTTTCTGACCTGAGATCGGAGCGCAGCTCGGTGACGCGGGAAAACTCCTGGCTCACCCTCGCGTCACGCGACGCGATCGTCCCGGTTGCCGGCACAATACTCGTCGTCTGCACGAAGACGGGGCGATGATCCTCGTCGGCCAATGTGAACTGAACCACGGGACTGAAATTGAGATCGACGGTGCCCGCCTGGTTCATGTTGCGGGAGAACGTTCCTTCGATCGTCCCGCTGAACCGGTTGTTGAGCAGCGGTCCCGACCAATTCAGGTTGGACCGGAGACTCCTCGGCGCCGCATAATCGTCGGCGAAGAAGGTGACGTTGGGTACTGAGCTGGCGAACACGCTGCCATCGATGCACTGGGACGGAATGCTCGACAGGTCGGTGGCGTAACTCGACCAGTCGGGAGTCGGCGCAGAGGGGCCGGCGCAGGCGATCTGCTGCAGCGCGCCGGCGAGGCCCGTGTTGTCGATCGCTCCGCTGATCAACGTCGTGTTCGGCGTATTCTGGAAGAGTCCGATGCCGCCGCGGATCACCGCGCGAGGACCTCGCACGGCGCCGGCGAAACCGGCGATCTGCGGCGCGGTGCCATACGCCCACGAGAACCCAATCCGGGGACTCACGTAGACGTGATTGGGCGCGCGATCGTTGCGCTCCCCGAATACGGCCTCCAGCTCGGGATTGTAGGCCGGCGTCGACGAAAAATGATTTCCGTCAAGGCGCACACCGTACTGGATCTGGATATCGTCGCTCCTCTTATAGGAGTCTCCAAGCGAAAGCCCGCCGATGAACTGACTCCCGCTTCTGACTCTGGGCGTGAGCTGGCGGCTGAAGGACGAAGGCTTCTGCGCTTCCAGATCGGCGAGCGAGTTGTAGCTGAACGAGCCGAGTGTGTTTGTCTGCTGATTCAGAGTGAATGCATCGCGACGCAGCTCGGTGGTGAACTTGATGCGGTGATTGTTGCTGCTATTGAACCAGGAGAGCTGGCTCGTGAGCTCGGTGCCGGTGTTGGTCTGGCTGGTGTTCATGTTCGCGCTCCCGCCGAAAGACACCGGCTTGATGCTCGTCGAGCCGTCCGGGAACGCCGACGTGATCAGCACCGTCCCACTCGGCATCGCCAGATACGGATCACCGTAATTGTGGGAGCGATTAAATCCGAACGACGTCTCGCTCAGGATTCCAATGCCGAAATAGTTGGTGTGCCTCCCCTGCAGGCCGCCGTTCCAGTTTGTGCGATCGCCGCTGTGCGCGGGGAGCTCGTTGGTGAGCGGAGATGCCGGCGTCTGCCGGTTCCAGCTTCCGTTGTAAGAGAGGTTGAACGCCTGTCCGCTCGACGACGATTGAGGTGCCAGATCGAAGCTGCCGTAGAGCGACCCCTGCGCTCCCAGCCTGGTGCTCGGCACGCTGCCGGTGACCGTGGGAATTCCCAGCTGGTCAAGAATCGACACCAGTCTGGCCGCC
>DASYIM010000178.1:0-24521 GCA_035997625.1 Gemmatimonadaceae bacterium | reverse complement strand
GCTGAGGAGCAAATACCTACCTTAGTTCGCAATTCGCAGTGTTCGCAGTGCTAGTCCTCAGTTCGGGCGCCCGTAGCTCAATTGGATAGAGCATCTGACTACGGATCAGAAGGTTGGGAGTTCGAGTCTCTCCGGGCGCGTAACAAAAAAAACCCCGGGCCATCGCGGCCCGGGTTTTTTTGTCTGCCCACGACGATGTTACGGGTTCTGGCTCTTCACCTGGTTCCTGTACGCCTCGCTCGCGTAAATCGCGACCTCGACGCGCCGGTTCTGCGCCCGTCCCGCGTCCGTATCATTCGACTGGATCGGCTCTGACTCGCCTTTGCCCACCGCGTGAAGCCGGCTGGCGGGAACGGCAAGTGTCTGCAGGTACGCGCTGCCTGCCTGGGCTCTCCGCTGCGAGAGGTCGAGGTTGTAGGCGTCAGTGCCCACGCTGTCGGCGTGTCCGACGATCAGAATATCCGAGTTCGGATATTCCTTCAGGCTGCTGGCGAGCTGCTGCAGATTCGATCGGCCGTCGGGAAGGATTTCCGTCGAGTTGAATGGGAACAGGATACCAGACGGAAAGGAGACTGCGATTCCTTCACCGACACGCGAAACAGTCGCGCCAGGGATTTTTTGCTCGAGCTCCTTCGCCTGTTGATCCATCTGGTGGCCGATAACCGCGCCCGCGGCGCCGCCGACAACGGCGCCGATGATGGCACCACGCGCGGTCGAGCCGGTCGCATGCCCGATCACTCCACCAACGGCGGCACCCGTACCAGCTCCGATAACCGCGCCGCGCTGCTTCTGGCTCATTCCAGCGCAGCCGCTCAACACCACGGATCCCGCAATGAACAGCGCGCCCAGTGCGCGCGAAGTTCCGTTCGTTGTCATAAGCACCGTTCCTTAGAAAGCGTTTGCGGGCACAATTACAAGTTGGGTGCCAGCCGCTAGAATCCCTGCCCCATTCGCGCAGTGAATTTCCACGCGCCGTGGGTGTCGATGGGACGGGCGATCCCGGCGGACAACGCGCCGTTGAACAACGTGAACAGAAATTCCGCCGATGCGCGAACGCCATTAGTCGGACGCGAGATCGGCACCGCAAGCCCGGTTACAGGATCTGTCGTGGCTCCAAGCTCGAGAAGCGCCTGCTGGGCCGCGGCGCCGGAGATCTCCGTCCATCCCGCGTGTATCCCGGCAGCAAGGCCGGGCGCCAGGCCGGGGATGATCAATCGACTGGGCAGATGAATCGGAGCGCGCAAGAATGGAAGCGTGTAGCCAAGAACGGCGCGCCCGAGCGCCGCGTTGTCCCCCGCGAACTCCTTATAGTCGTACGCGGTCAATCCCTCGTCGCCGCCAAGCTCGAACAACACCTGCGGCGCCGGCTTGCCCAGGAGTGTGCCGGCATCCCCGTGCGCGTACAACTGAAACGGGCCAAACTCCCGGCGCGCCGCCAGTCTCAGCTCCAATCGCTGCCAGGTGAGTCCCCCGTCCGCGCGCTCGTAGTAAATCCTCGTCCCCACCCCGCGATCGACGAACATCCCGCTGATCTCCGGGTTGAACTCGAGCGCCGCGACGGTTCTGAAATAATCTCCCTCCCGAATTCCGCGGTTGGGGCGGAATCCGCCGTCGGTCTCCACGAAGAGTCCACGCGAGATGTTCTGCTTCACGGCACGGTCGCGACCCTGACCGAACTCTAGTCCAATCAACGATCGTTGTTTCACGCCGAGGGTTCGAGTGACGAACGCCGTCGCACTCACCCGGTCGAGATAATCGAAGTTGTCGGTGCTGCCGAGCAGCGCCGGGAGAGTTGCGCCCCACGAGAACGGGAGTTTGAAGTCGTTGGTGTGCGCCAGAGCTCGCTCGACGCGCAGTCCGCTCGTAGTCCTGCCGGTCACGCGCGCCAGACTCAGCGTGCCGCGAGCAGTCTGCTCCGCCCACGCCCAGCCCGCCGAAGCGTGCAGCGACAATCGGGGCGCGTTTTCTCGCAGGTCTTTTTCAACGGCGAGACCGGTGAACAATCCCTCGACACGGTTGAACCGGAATACCTCGGCGAAGGTCCGCGGCCAGAAGCGAAAGCCGCTCGTGCCCCCGGTTGCGCGCCACTCTGCCGGGGCGAGATCGTCGAGCTCGCCGTAATAGACGTCGCTGCTCGCGGCGCCAATCGGACGCTCCCAGTGGTTGAACCTTTGCTGATCACCGCTTGATGCGAAAGTCAGGCTGTGCTTCACTCCGGCGGCCGCCTCGGGTCCCGACCATGACGAGTCGTTCGGCTGGTAGTCGGCGAAGCGAGAAACCACACGGACAATCGTCCGGAAATCTCCAAACGTCGCGATTCGCGCCTGGATCTCCGTCCGCTGAAAAGCGGGCAGCCAGTATTGACCATTTACTTCGACATTGACCAGCTCGACGAATGACGCTCCGCTCACACCGGGAATTCGACTGCCGGCGCTGATGGTAACCTTGCCGTTGCGCACTTCCACCAGTCGCCCGCGCATGCGGACGATCTGCTTCCAATCGGCATCAACGTACATGTCGCCGAGGAAGAGGATCGCATCGCCGGGCGCGTTCGGCCGCGGCGTCACCCTTACACGCGCAATCGGGATTTGCCGGCCATTGGAAAAAAGAGTGACGGCGGTGTCGCCGCCCTCGTACAGGTAGTACTGGTCGCGATTGGCGGCGAGCGGGTGAACGGCCAGAGTACGGCGAGCGGCGTTGATGACCGTGTTCGGATCACCCGAGGAAGTGAGCCCAAGCTGCAACCGGTTCCCGTACAGGGTCGGAATGGTCCATCCGCCGAAGAGACTCATGAGTGAGAACGTCGGCCCAATGGACTGGCTGCGGTAACCAATTACTCGTTGGTCGTACCTGTCCGGCGCGCGCCAGCGAACGTCGCTGGCGATCTGCTCGAGCTGGGTGGTGCGCTCCCGGCCACCGGAGTCGAGAACCACTACTGACATCTCTGTTTCGACGCGACCGCGATATGCCTTGAGACGCTCTGGGACCTGGGCATTGACCGTTGCCGCAGCGGCGAGAAGCCGGGCGAGCGCCGAGGAGTCGCGCACGGGAATGGATTGCGCGGCAAGCGAAGTGCCGGTGACGACGCCTGCGGAGGCTATGACGAGCCCAGCGATCAAACTTGGTTTCAATCCTCTCTTCCTCGACGAGTTCGAATCCTTATTCAACGAGCGACCACCTCAAGCAATCTTCCGCCCATCGCAGCGGCCGAGACATATTCGACGCGGCCAACATTTCGGCAGAGCTATACGAAAAAGGAGTAGCAGCCGATCTTCGAGCCCGGCGTCGCTCGTGCCGAGCCGCACCCTTCAACCCTGCGTCCTGCCGATGAAAAACACGTTCGCCCTTCTTTCGATCGCACTCGCGTTCACGTCCGCTTGCTCGACCGCGGGACCGAAAACAGCTCCCTCGCCCCAGCGATCAGCTGGCCAGGGCGGCGACACCACTATCAGGGCGGGCGATTCCACCCGCGGGGGCGGAACGGCGCAGCCGCGACCCTACAACCGCGTCATCACGCGCGATGCGAAGACCCGCCGCGGCATGTTCGCGGTGCACCGGGTGAACGACAAACTGTACTTCGAGATTCCACGCAAAGAGCTAAGCAGGGACATGCTCCTCGTCGGTCGATTCACCCGCGCCGCCGCGGCAAATCCGCGGCTGCCCGGTGGTCAGTTCGGCAACTACGGCGGCGATCAATTCGCCGAGCGCACGCTGAGATGGGACAGAAGCGGAAACCGGATCGTGCTACGTTCTCCATCTTTTGCGATTGTCGCCGACTCCAGCGCGCCGGTCTATCGCGCGGTCCAGGCGGCCAACTATCCACCCGTCATCGCGGTGTTCAACATCGAGGCCTATGGCCCGGACAGCGCCGCGGTGATCGATGTTACGCGTCTCTACACCACGAGCATCCCGGAGTTCTCGGCGATTCGCGGAACCCTCGACGAGCGACGCAGCTTCGTTGAAAACGCGCTCTCTTTCCCGGACAACGTGGAGATCGAGGCGACACAGACCGGTACTCCCGCCCCGGCGCCCGGAGCGGGGGCCGGTGGTGGCGGCGGCCAGGGAGCAGGCGCGCAGTCGGCCCAGAGCGTTCTGGCGCACTGGAGTCTGGTGAGACTTCCCGAAAATCCGATGATGCCGAGACGCTGGGACGAGCGCGTCGGATTCTTCTCCATCAACCAGGTGGATTTTGGAACCACGGAGCAGCGTTCCGCCGATCGCACCTACATCACGCGCTACAGACTGGAGAAAAAGGATCCGAACGCGGCACTCTCGGAGCCTGTGAAGCCAATCGTCTACTACGTCGATCCGGCGACGCCGGAGCAGTGGAAGCCGTGGATCAGAAAGGCGATTCTCGACTGGCAGCCCGCGTTCGAGGCGGCCGGATTCAAGAACGCGATCATCGCCATGGATCCGCCGGCGAACGATCCGGACTGGTCACCGGAAGATGTAAGGCACACGGTGATCCGCTGGCTGCCATCGACCGTGGAGAATGCTCAAGGTCCGCACGTGAGTGACCCACGGACGGGCGAGATCCTCAACGGCTCGGTGCGCATGTTCCACAACGTGCTGAACCTGCAGCGTGACTGGTATTTCACGCAGGCGTCACCATTGGATCCGAGAGCGCGCACGCTTCCCTTCCCCGATTCCCTCATGGGAAGGCTGCTCGAGTTCGTCGTCGCGCACGAGATAGGCCACACTCTGGGACTGCGCCACGATCAGATCGGCAGTTCAACATATCCGGCTGACAGCGTCCGCAGCGCGACGTGGGTCGCCCGCATGGGACATTCGCCGTCGATCATGGATTACTCGCGCTTCAATTACGTCGCGCAGCCGGAAGACAACATCCCGGTAGCCAACATCGTCCCGGGGATCGGCCCGTACGACAAGTTCGCGATCATGTGGGGCTATACTCCGCTTCCCAGCGCGCGCAGCTCGGACCAGGAGCGGCCGACACTCGATCAGTGGGCGCGGATGCAGGACACCATTCCATGGTATCGCTTCTCCGAGAACAACGAGGGCGGGTACGGCACGCTCAACGAGGCCGTCGGCGACGCCGATCCGGTCAAGTCGACCGCGCTCGGCTTCAGGAACCTGCGGCGCGTCGTCACCTACATCTCCGTGGCAGCGACGCAGCCGGGTGAGGACAACGACGACCTGAGGGAGCTGTACGATCGGACGGTCGGGCAATGGGGGACTGAAGCCAGCCACGTGGCGACGGTGGTTGGCGGCGACGTCGTTCAGTACAAGTCGGGAAGCCAGCCGGGCGCGGTTTACACCCCGCTCTCGAAGGCGAGACAGCAGGAGGCGATGCGCTTTCTGAACGAGAACGTATTTCAGACCCCGTCGTACCTGATCCAACCGGCGATCGCTCGACGCATCGAAGCCGGAGGAATGATTACCCGCATCACCAATGCCCAGGCTCGTGTGCTCACTGGATTGTTGAACGACGGGCGGCTCAATCGCCTGATCGAGAACGAGGCGCTGGCGTCGAACAGGGGAGACGCGTACTCACTGGCGTCGATGCTGGAGGATCTGAAGCGCGGAGTGTGGACTGAGCTCGACCAGTCGCGGGTCTCGATAGACCCGTACCGCCGGACTCTCCAGAATCAGTACCTGTCGCAGATCAATTTGAAGCTGAATCCGGCACCGGTAACGACGCCTGCTCCCAGTTTCCCGGGCTTCACGCCTCCGCCGCCGCTGCTCGAGGATGCGCGGAATAATTTGAGGGGCGAGCTGGTTTCCCTGCGCGGAGACATCCGCCGGGCGATACCGCGAGCGGCTGATCGTGAAACGCGCCTGCACCTCGAAGGTGTTGACCATGAGATTGGTGACATCCTCGAGCCGAAGAAGTAGCGCGGCTCAGATCGGTGTAAGATCCTCGAAGCGGGGACTTGCGGTTGTCGACAGGGATTTCACGACAAAACGAAAACGGGGGCGGCTTTTGGCCGTCCCCGTTTCCTTATCCAGCACGTGAGCTGCTTAGACGCAGGTGATCACGCCGTTCGTCATGTCGCAGGTCTTCGCGGACTGCGAGTGCGTGGCGGTCGCGCTCCATGAAGGCGGCGGGCCGGCAACGTTGGTCACCACGACAGTGACGTTCTGTGAAGGGCTGAAGCCCTGCAGCGGAGACGCCGACGTGGCGGTTCCACCGAAATACGCGCCACCGTTGTCGGCAGCGTACTGCTCTTCGTAGGTCGCCATGTTGCGAAGGTCAGACTTCATCGCGGCAACGTACGCCTTGTCCTTGGTGTTGGCGAACTTCGGAATCGCGATCGCGGCAAGAATGCCGATGATGACGACTACGATCAGAAGCTCGATAAGGGTAAAACCTTTCTTATTGCGCATCATTTTAGTCATTCCCTGGTAAGGTGCGTGATTAAGGTGCTTGTGGTGCGGCGACGCCGGTTACGGCGCCGAAAGAGTAAAGACTACCGGCAAGCTGTAGGAACCCGGGGCATTGCTCGGCTGAGTGAAACCAGCGGCCCACACTGTCTTGAAGAACACCTGCGGGGCCGCGCCGTTCGTCGCGGTTGCACCGGAGGTGAAGAGCGCGTCCACCGAGCTGATACCGACGAAGGGACCGGCTGCTGCGTTCGACCAGGTCAGATCGCTGATCGGCTTGGCACCGCTGTTCGATCCGACGTAGGTCCACGTCGAGGCATTGGTGGTCTTGATGTTGAGCGTCCAGCTGCGGTTCGCTTTGACCGTGAAGCTCGGGCCGGCATCGGCGAGATTGGCGCCAATTTCGACCTGATCTGCCGTGGGCGAGGACAGGGACGTGGCAGCTGAGCTGATGGCGAGCTTGACCAGATTGTTCACAGATGCTGTAACGGTGTTGGTCAGATTGCAGGTACCGGCGTTGCCACTGCATTGTGCGCCTGCCTGGTTAACGCCGATGGCTGAACCCATCACCATCGCGGCCAGAATGAAACGGGTCGCGTTCATCTGATTCTACTCCAAAGTTTGCGTGTGGTCGACAGCTCGCGATCGGAAATCTCTGGCTGTCTTTTCCTACCGATAAGACGTGGAGCCAAGGTCATCCGCAACGAGAAATTGCGCGATACAGTTGAATACGTTGAGGTATGCTAAGTCCTTAATCCGTATGGACTTAGTTTGATCACAAATATGCGCTTTTGGGTGGTTGTCTGGCGATTTGCAAGAGCGTTTGCAGAGTGCGAGAGCACGCTGATATTGGGCTCCCGCCAGCCCGCCGGTCATGTTATGATGTGTCACCTATACGGCGAGCCAACTCACAAGTCGTTTGTTTTGCGAGCGAAGCTTCGTTTTTCGGGGCGTAGCGTAGCCCGGTAGCGCGCCTGCTTCGGGAGCAGGAGGTCGCTGGTTCAAATCCAGTCGCCCCGACTGAAAAATCAAAGCCCCATCGCTCCTTTGCGATGGGGCTTTTTCTTTCCTGGTTCGCGCTCAGCTCACTGGAGGGTCAACCGGAGTCGCTCAAAAGCGCGAGGCGCTGAGTTTGACATCCGCGGCCGCCCACGCCTTGGCAAACCGCGCCTCAGTGGCTGCAGCATCGGCGTTCTTCCCCTGCGCCCGCAACGCCGCCGCGAGTCCGTACAGTGACCAGCCATTCTCAGGGAAGTGCCTGAGATCCTCGCGATATACCTGCTCTGCTTCCGCACTTCGACCAGCTTTGAGCAGCGCGGCGCCCAGCGATTGGCGAACGGGGTAGTACCACTTTGGCGGCTCGAAGTAGAGACCCTTGTCCTCGATGGCAAGTGCCTCCTTGAAATGAGGGATAGCCGCGTCGGGTTTTCCGCTGCGGGCTGCTATCTCTCCCATCAATGCATGCACGGCGATGGACATGGGCGCCTTGAACTCGGAGTCCGAAGTCTCCTTATCGATCGCCATCACGGAATCGAGCTCGGCTTGCGCGCGCAGAGAATCCCTCTTGGCCGCGTAGGCGACCCCGCGGGCATAGCGGAACATAGCGGTCGGAAAACGCATCTCGGCCGGCGGGAGCGGTTCGGCGAGCACGTCGTCCCACCGGCCGAACGTGGTGAGAGTCAACACATAGTAGGGCACCATCTCCTGCAGCATGCCGACATTTTTCGCGACATCCATGTTCACTTTCGATTTGAGCGTCCGCGCGGCATCGATTGCCTGCGCGCTCTTTCCAGCCATGCTGGAAACGAAGGCCAAGAAGTGGATGTTGTGCGGGTAGTACGCGAGTGAATAGACCGTCGGCTGCGGCTGTCCCTCGATGAACGTCTCATCGGTGTGGATCGCGTGGACGTTGCTGGCGGCAGCATCGGCATAGCGCCCGACGCGCACGTAGATGTGCGCCGGCATGTGAACCATGTGTCCTTCACCGGGCATCAGCTGCGCGAGACGCTCGGCACACGGCACGGCGAGATCGGGATTGGCCGCCTCGACCGCGTGAATGTAGAAGTGGCAGGCACCGGGGTGATTCGGATTCCGGGCGATCACGCGCTCGAGCTCTTTGACGAGCTCGGTGGTGCCGGGATATGGCTTGCGGTCCGGAGTCCAGTAGTTCCACGGCCTGAGATCCATGCTCGATTCCGCGGCGAGGGCGCCAGCGTCGAGGTCGTCCGGGTAGCGGCGCGAGACGTCCCACATTGCCCGTGAGTAGGCGGAGTCGAGTTTTTCACGAGCGTTTGGTGGTACCGCCGCGTAGCGCGCTCCGACCGCGTCGATGTATGCTCGCTGCCATGCCGGAGCATTTGCCCTTGCCGCCCGCGCCTTCTGTACAGCCTCCCACGCCTTGACGCCGCTGGCTGAATCCATTCCAGCGTTCACATGAGGGCCGTAGGCGTAGGCGATACCCCAATAGCACATAGCGCAGCTCGGATCCAGTTCGGCGGCACGCGTGAACGATCGAATCGCCTCGGCGTGATTGAACCCGTAGACCAGTCGCAGGCCCTGGTCGAAATACTGCTGGGCAGCAGGGACCTTGGTTCCGACGTTCTTTTGGTGGGTGCCGAGGTCGGTGTAGAGCGGCACCGTGCCCTGCGCAGAGAGACCTGTTGCCGCGAGCATCAAGGCGGCGGTTAAGCTACGAAGCATGTCAGATCCTTGTTCTCGTCACCCAGACATTACGAGCAAAAAAGGGTGGCGCAAGGTAACGTTCAGCTCGCGGTTCTAGCGAATCCTTAACCGGAGGGGAGGCGTTGATGAGCACCGGCGCGCGCAGTGCAACCAAGCCTGCCATCGTCCTCATACACGGATTGTGGCTGACGCCAAGGAGCTGGGAAGGGTGGGTGAATCGATACCGGCAGGCTGGGTACGAAGTACTCGCGCCCGCGTGGCCCGGTCTGGAAGGAGAAGTCGAAGCGATTCGCAGGAATCCTTCGGTCCTTCTGGGACTGCGGCTCAAAACGGTCGTCGATCACTACGACCACATCATTCGCAAGCTCGAGCGACCGCCGATTCTGATGGGACACTCCTTTGGCGGGCTCATCGTTCAGTTGCTGGTCGACCGCGGGCTCGGCGCGGCTGGTGTCGCGATCGATTCGGCGCAGTCCGCGGGTGTGCCGGTCCTTCCACTCTCGACGGTCAGAGCGACGCTCAGCGTGCTCGGCAATCCGTTCAGCTTCAACAAGGCCGTGACGCTCACGCCGCAGCAGTTCAATTACGCCTTCACGAACGAGCTCGATTCCACTGAATCGAAGAAAGTTTACGACCGGCTGCAGATACCGGGGGCGGCGCGCATCCTTTGGGACGGCGCGCTTTCGCTGCTCAACCCGAAATCACAGTCGAAAGTGAACTACGCCAGGAACAACAGGGCGCCGCTCCTGTTCATCGCCGGGGGCAAGGATCACCTGGTCCCGCCGGCGGTCAACAAAGCAAACGTCCGCAAGTACGCAAAGTCGGCAGCGGTCACCGCTTATCGGGAGTTCCCGGAACGCACCCACAACACGATCGGCCAGGCGGGGTGGGAGCAGGTCGCGGATTTCGCTCTGACGTGGGCACTGGAGAACTCGCATTACCAGATAACGGCCGACGATGTGATGGCTGCATTCGCACCACCTGTTCTTACGGAGAGCCGCGAACACCAGGTTCGCATGTGAGTCATCGATGACGCCAATCTCTCGCGGTTTTCGCGGCCGCCGTCAGGCCGAAGGCACAGCATCACGGCTCCCCCCCGGTCAGTACGAAACGCGTGACTTCCCCGTCCTGTCGGCAGGCCCGACGCCTCGCACTCCACTCTCGGTGTGGGACCTCACCCTGCGCGGCTTTGATGGCCAATCGGCGCGGTGGTCGTGGGATGAGTTCGTCGCCCTGCCACGAGAGAAGATCACCGTCGATATCCATTGCGTGACCAAGTGGTCGAAGTTCGGAACAGACTGGGAGGGCATCACCATCGACACTCTGATTTCGGAAGCCGCGGCAAAGGGAGTGAAGACATCCGGCTACGTATCGGCGCGATCAGATGGTGGATACACGACCAATGTTCCGTTGGCGGATCTCACCAACGGCAAGGCATGGATCGCATTCAACTATCGCGGGGCTCCGCTGGCGCCGGAACACGGTGGACCGGCGCGCCTCCTCGTTCCGCACCTCTATTTCTGGAAGAGCGCGAAGTGGGTGCGCGAGCTGAGATTCATGGAGACCGATGCGCCGGGCTTCTGGGAATCGCTGGGATACCATAATTACGGCGATCCCTGGCGCGAGCAGCGGTACGCCGGCGACGAGTGAGCGCCGCGGTGACGGGCGCTCGCATCGTCTGGAGAATTGCCACGGTTTTGGAGGTAAAGCCGGAGACGCCGCGGACGCGCACCGTCGTTTTCGACGTCCCGGGATGGCCGGGCCATCGCGCGGGCCAGCACGTCGATGTACGTCTCACTTCCGAGGATGGCTATCAAACCGAGCGTAGCTATTCGATAGCATCCCCGCCTGGCGGACCGCGGCTCGCTCTCACGGTGGAGCGCCTGGAAGACGGCGAGGTGTCACCGTACCTCACCGAAGAATTGCGCGCTGGTGATCAGATCGAGCTCCGCGGACCCATCGGCGGATACTTCGTCTGGGATGTCGGGACAGGAGGACCGCTGTTTCTCGTCGCCGGCGGCTCGGGCATCGTCCCGCTGATGGCAATGATCCGCGACAGGCACGCATCGATCTCAACCGCGCCGGACAGCGCGAAAAACCTCAAAACGCGATTGCTTTACTCGTCGCGGAGCTGGGACGAAGTCATCTATCGCGACGAGCTGGCGCGTCTGGCGGACGCCGATCCCACGCTTAAAATCGCGCACACGCTGACGCGATCGGCGCCGGAAGGCTGGAGCGGCTTCCGCCGGCGCATCGACCGCGCAATGCTGTCGGAAACTGCCTGGCCGGCAAGCGAAGATCCGCGAGTCTTCGTTTGTGGCCCGACTCCGCTCGTCGAATCAGTAGCCACAACGCTGGTGGAGCTTGGACACTCGGCGGCGCTGGTGAAGACCGAGAGATTCGGGCCCACGGGAACCCAGATCTAGCCGCTACGGCGGTAAGGAGCGAACCATGAACAACGTCTCGAATGAATCAACGGAATACCCGGATGTCCTGGATCGCGCCGTGGATTCGCTGCGTCTCGACGGCAACGCTGCGGCAGGACTGCTAAGTGAGATCTTCTCGCCCGACGTGACGGTCGGCCGTGCGAAATGCGCGGGCTGTGGGACGACGCGGGCCATCGGCGCGTTGCACGTTTATTCTCACGGAATGGGAATGGTCGTGCGATGCCCGGGATGCGATGGAGTGGTGTTGCGGGTGGCCCGCACGCCCACGCATCTCTGGCTCGACGCGAGGGGCGCGGTCTCAATCGTCATCTCGGGACAGCGCTAGTCGCAGCTGCGCGCGATGCGCCTGGCCTCGGGCGAATGCGGGAACAACGCGACCGCCTGTCGAGCGTAGTCCCGAGCAACGGAGCAATGCCCACGGCGTGAGTAAAGCTGGGCTACGCGCAGATTGATGCGATAGCTGCCGGGATCCCACATCGCCCCGGTTACCCAACCGGCTGTCAAACCGCCGCGGCCGACCGCGGACATGGCCATCAGCTGCGTGACGCTGCGCGCCGTCGAGATCAGCGCAACCACCACCAGCGCGGCGGCGCTGGCGCCGAGCCACGGCGGTGAGATCCTGACCTCGCGTGCACTTGGCCGCATGCCACTCGTCGCGCCGAGGACGCTCCACACCATGAATGCGGGAGCGGCCAGAACCAGAACGACGTCGAAGGCGCTGACGACGAGCGTGGTAACGACGGTCCCCGCCAGAACGCATTGGGCGAGCACAGCATCCGGATTCTCGAGCTCACCCCATCGCCTGAGAGCGGCAAAGAACAGGAGGGCGAACGCGCCGAGCAGCGCCGCGGTGGGAATGAAACCGCGCTCGGACAGGAACGCGACCCAATCGCTGCTGGGCCACGGGTTGGCCGTCATGCCGTCGTCGGTCAGCGAGCGGTCACTCGAGGGAGCGAAGCGCACGTACTCGACGGGCCAATTTCCCGGACCGACGCCAAAGACCGGATTTGCCACGGCCATGTGGAGGGAGTTCGTGTACTGCGCGACTCGGCCGCGCCCACTTCCCTTCTTGTAGTCGATCATCCCTCGCGCCGAGTCGAGATACGGCGATTCGCTATTCCAGTTGAGGGAATTGGGGAGCACGATTGCAACCATGCCGCCGATGACGGCGGCCAGACTGAGGCGCGCGAACCTGCCGCCGACGTTGGCCTCCTCGCGCCAGTATTTCCTCGACGCAATCATTGGAATCAGAAGCACCACGATTGCCGCGGCAACGGCCAGCCAGGCCGCTCTGGACCGTGAGAGCACCAGCGCTGCACCCACTGCCGCGCAGCCGAGTGATCCGAGGAAAGCCCCGAAAGGACGGCGGGCAGTGACGGTGCACCAGACCAGCGTTGGGAGCCCGATAACGGCCATATGCGCCACAAAATTCCGGTTCCCGAAGGTTCCACCAGGCGCGCGGTTGGCGCTGAAATACTCGCTGTCGAGGCCGTACGCCTGCGCCAGGCAGAAAACCGCGGCGCAGACCGTGGCGATCGCCACAGCGACGAGGATTGGCCTGTAGGAGCCGCGCGTGGCCACGGCGCGGGCTCCCCAGAACACAATCGCGCCCGAGATACTCACTCCAAGCGATCGCTGAGCGAGCCAATAGTTCGTGGCGAAGAGCGAAGCGCCCGCGCTCCAGAGGAGGAAAAGCGCCAGCAAGCCGTCGACCAGATCAAAGGAGAGTGAGCGCCTGCGGGCGAACAGCACGGCGGCGATGATGAGTGCCGCGGTGTGGAGTACCAGTTCCTTCGGCACGAAGTAGCGATCGAGCTCGAAAACCTTGTACGGGAGGGCAACGACGACGGCGAGGATCACCCCCGCCTGGATAATCAGCCTGATTACGCGATCTGCCATGCCGGGAAATATGCGTCAGTCCGGGCAGGAAAAAAAAAGCCCCGCTCGCTCGAGCGGGGCTTTTTCCAGGGAACGACTGATCATCAGGTGCAAACGATCGAACCGGATGAATTGTCGCAGGTCTTCGCAGACTGCGAGTGCGAGGCAGTGGCCGACCAGGTCTGGGGCGGGCCGGCTACGATCGCGGCGGTGATGGTAACGTTCTGGGAGGGCGTGAAACCCTGAAGGGGCGCAGCCATCGTCGCGGTACCGGCGAAGTATGCACCGTTCTGATCGGCGGCGTACTGCTCTTCGTAGGTAGCCAGGTTGCGAAGGTCAGACTTCATCGCGGCGACGTAGGCCTTGTCCTTCGTATTGGCGAATTTCGGAATCGCGATCGCGGCAAGAATACCGATGATGACGACGACGATCAGAAGCTCGATGAGCGTAAAGCCCTTTCTGTTGTTTTTCATGTTGAGAGGTCCGGTTTTGGTGAATGAGATGCGCCGCCGATAGTTCTCGGAGCGGAGTTGCTCTATCGGGGGGATTGGGTGCCCGACACTTTCTCGGCGTATCTCGCTCGCATAGTTCGCGATTTCTTCGAGCACACGCTTCAATCAGATGACGCGGAATTTCGCGCTCCGCAACAACGCGAAAATGGAAAAAATGTTCGTTTTCACAGGTAAAACCCGCTGCCAGAATCAGTTGTGCCAAAACCGCGGCACGGGAGTAACATTTTGATGAATCGAAAATGACGAAGTTGTAATAATCTGGCGTGGCCGAGTCTTTGCGCGGATAATCAAAAGCCCCGAGGGAGTCGTCGGGGCTTCGTAGCATGGCGGTGGATGTGGAGCCGGTCAGCCCCGTCTGAAAAGTGAGCCGAGCACTCCGCCGGATACGCCGCGCGCGTTGTTGACGCGCCGCAACTGCTCGAGCTCGCCCTTGTCGAGCCAGATGCCTCCGCAATCATCGCATTCGTCGATTTTGACTTGCTCGGCGTGCTTCTCGGCCAGGTCGCCGCCGCAACGCGGGCACTTGTTGAGATGTGCGCTGCGCTCGGCCTTCTTGCGCTCTGCATCCAGCTTCACCCGCATCTCGTGAATGATCTCGAGATTCTGCCTGGCGAAGTACTCGTCCTCGTTTCGGCTTGGCTTTTCGTCGGTTGGCATCGGTAGCTCGGGTCTGCTCCAGGAAAATATATGTTGGATCACCGAGCGAACCAGTACGTCGCTTTGACGAGGAACACGTTGCTCGGCTGACCGAACACGGATGCGATTTCGCGATGCGTGCGGAAGTCGCCCTCGAACGGCAGGTAGTCGCTGCGCTGCTGCTGCCACACGAAGTAGAGCGCGGATCCGGGGCGGTACTCCCATCGAACTACGGCGTTTCCGCGCAGCGAGTGGGTGCGAAAATCCGGGTTGCCGACCGAAAACGACGGGGCGAGGCCCGCGCCGTCTGGATCGATGCTGTACGATACGGTGTGGCCCGTAGTCGAATCGGCGACGGGCGAAATCGTGCTCGCGTTATCACGTCCGTACACCAGATACTCCTGCGTTCCGGGCGCCGACAATTCCTTGAACCCTTTGTAGCGACCGGTCGATGCAAAAGGCTGGGCGTACAGCTGGAACGACAGGAACGGACTCAGAGTCCAGTCGGTTCTGATCGTGGCCGCGAGAGTCGTCTGGAACAGATCGGCAAACACGTAACGCCGCCCGTATGTCGACGCAGCCAGCGCGTCGATGGAGTTGTCCACGAACTGAATGGTGTTGTGCAGCTTGTTGAGCTCGGGCGATACCGTGACGAGCACCGAGGAGCTTGGGCGGAGCGTGAAGCCGAGACCCAGATCCTTGGAGTAGCCGTGCTTCTCATCCCCGTAATAGAAAGCATTCAGGGTGTAGGACAGGAAACGTCTCTGATCCGAGTCGAGCTCCATCCAGCCACCCCATTGCGTCGGCTGTCGCCCCAGCGGGCCGCCGCGGGTCAACCGGTCATCGATCGCGCTGGGATCGTATTCGCCGCCGAAGTACAGGTTGTACAGGTTGTTGAAGTTGACCGTCACCTGATTGAAGGTGCTCGTCCAGATTTTGTCGCCTCCGTAGTTCCAGGCGTGATTGGTCCCCAGAAAGAGCTGATAGCCCCGCAGGAATTTCCCAGCGTCCGTGTTGTTGTATGACCCGCTCATGCCGAGGTTTCTGTAATCGACTCGCCCCATGAAGCCGAGGTCGTTCACTTCATAACCCGGACTGATCGCCTTGGCGGTCGCGGCCATTTGCCAGGTGCCTGACTTGTTCAAGCCGAGTTTGGCAGAGTAACCGCCGAGGCGGTGGGCGGCGGTGTCCACGGCCAGATAATCGGCGTCGGGCCGCTGATAGTATCTGGCGCTGGATCGTTGCGCAGAGAGGAGTACTGCCTGCGACCCCGCGATCGTCGAGCCCGAGAACGCTCCGGTCATCGACCAGCGGCGGTCAGCCCACCGGTGCTCGAAATCGAGACTCCCGACGTCCGCGCTCGAGCGAAGCACATTCTTGAAGACATCGTCGCTGAGATTGCGATTCACCGCGGTCCCGCCCATCCCGACAAGGGTGTTGCCGCCTCGGAAATCGCGACGGACGCGTCCGGCGAAATAATTGGTGAGCGGCTCCACCGGCGTGGTCGACTCGACGCCTCCGGCGTCGATGACGCTGGCCTTCTCCTCGGCGGTCAACGCGTTGAGCAGGCCGACGGTCCACTGACCCACCTTGCCCGTCACCTTGCCGGCGCCGAGGATTGTGGTTGCGTCAGGTGCGTCGACGAACACTCCGCTCGCGAAACGCTGTGGAGAGCGACCGATTCGACGGGAATAAAAAATCTGCTGGTTGCCGTAGCTCGGACCGCCGTTGATGCTGCCGATGTTGAAGATGTTCGCTCCCTCAACGAAGAACGGGCGCTTTTCCGGGAAAAACGTCTCATACGCCGAGAGATTGACCACAGCCGGATCGACCTCGACCTGACCGAAATCCGGATTGACCGTGGCGGTGAGGGTCAGCCCACCAGGCAGACCATACTTGAGATCCGCGCCTGCCGACGGGCTAGCGTCGTTGGCTTTGTAGAAAGGATTACCGGGGTCACCGGGTGCACGCGTCAGCTTGGTGCTCACGTACGGAAGGACTTCGAGGCGCTGCGGCACCGGAATGTCGATGATGCCGGTCAGATCGCCCTCGCAGGAGACAAAGCAGGGGTCAGTCGTTTTCCACGGCGACCAGCTGTCACGCTCGTTGCGCCGGGCGATGTCGCGCATGATCTGGAGACCCCAAATGCGCTCGGTGCCCTTTTGGACACCGCCGAATCGGAGCTGCGAGAACGGAATCTTGTACTCGGCCGTCCAGCCGAGCGAATCGACTGTTGTTGCAACTTCCCAGACCGCGTCCCAGTTGAGATCCTCGCCGTTACGGTCGTCGAACTCCAGCACGTCCTTCTGCACGCCCTTTGGATTCACGGAAAATCGGAAAGACGTTCGCCGGTCGCGATAGGAATCGACCATCACGTGAAGCCAATCCGAGTAAATGCCCGAGGCATCGCGCCGGGCGAGCTGCGCGGCTATGGAATCGGGGTGCGCGTCGAACATCCTCACGCCGACATAGAGCGCGTCGTCGTTATAGAGCACGCGTATTTCGGTTGGATCGGTCGGCTTCGCGCCGACCTTCGGATAGCTTTGCGTGAAATCGGACGACATCGGCGCGGTTGCCCACGCAGTTTCGTCCAGCTTGCCATCGATGGTGATGGCGGCCGTCGCACGGGAGGCGCGCATGTTCCTGGCGGCCAGAGCGACACCACCAGTCGTCGCCGCAACGGGAGGCTGTGGGCCGGCCGGCTGGGCGGGGTAATTCGGAGTTTGTGCCGGGGAGCTGGACGCCGCCACGAGAAGCATCAGTGCCGTGACGCACGACGACGAACGAACAAGAGTCATGAGGACAGAACGGGTTTGGGTGGCGGGCGACTCTCTCGCTTTCGCCAACTTAGACACCAGTACGGTTGTAAATGGTTGGGTCGGCCCGGCGATTGTTTCCGCCGAGGCTTCTAATGCTTTTTTGCGGGCGCAGCTACATCCGGGGCCGGTGCGAGAACTGGTGCAGCGTCTCGCGTACCGCTGCCCGTCTTGGGGGGTTCCAACCGTTCGGCTGGTGCGGGCCGCTCGGGCTGTTCCGGCCGTACGGGCATTTCCAGCGGCGCAGACGCATCCTCCAGTACTTTCTGCATTTCGCGCAACCGGTCCGCCAGCGAGGTGCGACACGAGGCGCCACGATCAGACTCGAACTGTCGGATCAAATCTTTGGACTTCGCGATCTCGTCTGCCGTGCCGCGCACAGTGATGGCACCGACGCCGGAGCTACCAACGAAATACGCGCTGTGGCGCGACCGTACGTACGGGTTGATAATGTCGCCCGCTTGCTCCGGCGACAGGCAGGTGAGAGGGATAGTTACCGTGCGAAGGGAGGATTCGGGACGGTCGATGCCCATCATCGCCCTGCCGAAGGAAGTAACGAGCAGCGCCGTCCAAATGGTCAGCACCAGCGCGGCACCGCTCGCGAAAACCGCGACCTTGCCGATCCGGCGCCGCCGAGCCAACAGACCCGCCTTTTCCGCGACGCTGATTGGGTTGCTCATCGGCGGCAAATTGTTGAGCACTGTCGCGGCCTCGTACTCACGATCTCGAAGGAGTGTGACAAGCGGACCGCAGTCGGGGCATGTCGCGCAATGCTGCATGACCGCGGAATCGGCCCGCAGGTCCCGGAGTGATCCGGTTGCCAGCTCGGAAAGACAGTCCTGGCAATTCATCGCGGCAATTCTCCGTAAGCCGGATGCGTAGCGAGCAGATTCTCGCGAATCGCCTTTCGCGCCTTGAATAAACTTGCCCGCACAGACACTGCTTTCATTCCTGTCCGCTCCGCTGCCTCGGCCGGAGACAGACCCTGCAAATCGACAAGATCGAAGATCTCGCGCTGTCGCCTTGGCAACGCGGCGAAGAGCTCGTGGATTATCGTGGCCGCGCGCTGGCGGTCGACGCGACCACCGGGATCGGTGGTGTACACTTCGCCCGTGAGACTGGCCGCGGGTGTCAGCGCCAAGCGGGCACGGCGTTTCCCCTTGCGGGTCAACTGGAGCGCAGCTCGGCGAGTGATCCGGTAGAGCCACGCTTCGAGCGGTCCATCGGACCGATAGTCGCCCAGCTGGCGATGGGTGCGAACGAAGACTTCCTGGGCGATGTCTTCCGCTTCGTCGGGGTCGCGGGCAAAAGTCAGGGCCCACCGGAATACCGCCGGCTGGAATCGAGTCACCAGCGCCGTGAACGCGGTATCATCACCCGCCGACGCCAGGGATGCGAGCTGTGCATCCATCGCGTAGGACGCGCGATCCCGGTAGGTGACCGCTGCTTCCGCCTCGCTTGCTTGGCGACGCTTTTTTCTTCGAAACCGATCGCGGCTCATCGCCAAGCTAATATACGGCTGGGCGAACATGATACCCGTTTGCGCCGACAAACGACATCTCCATTGTCTCTACTACCAGATGATGTCGCCAGTTGGACCGGCGTTTACTCCAGCGGGCATTCTCAGAGGAGTGACCGGATCCAGCCCCCGTCGACCGCGATCGAAGTGCCGGTGATGTAGCTCGCTCGCTCCGAAGCGAGGAAAGCCGCGAGGGCGGCGAATTCCCGGGGCTCGCCCAGACGGCCCATCGGAATCTCCCGCTCCCACTTGGCGAAGGCATCGCTGGCTGGCGCCCCCGTTTTTTCGCTGCTGGCACGCGCGAGCTGCTCGACGCGATCAGTGCGCGTGTAGCCGGGCAGGATGTTGTTGACCGTGATGTTCAGGCGCGCGACGTCGTTGGCGAGCGTTCGGGCGAAACCGGTGACCGCGGCGCGAAGGCTGTTGGAGAGCATGAGCCCTTCGATCGGCTGCTTGACGGCGATCGAAGTGACGTTGAGTATCCGGCCCCATCGCCGCTCCTTCATTCCCGGCAGGACGGCGCGCGTGAGTCCGACGGCGCTCATCAAAAGGAGGCGAGTAGCCTGTTCCCATGCTTCCGCCGTAAAGCTCTCGAACGCACCGCTCGGAGGTCCGCCCGAGTTGGTCACGAGAACATCTACTCTGCCAAACTTGTCGAGCGCGGTCCGCGCCACGCGATCGATTCCCGCCTGGTCGGACACATCGGCGGCGACCTCGACAACTGTAACCCCCGTGTTTTTTCGGATTGATTCGGCGGTCTGATGGAGCGCATCTTCTCCGCGCGCGCACATCACCAAGCTCGCCCCTTCTGCGGCGAGCTCCTCGGCGATGGCGCGTCCAAGACCCTTGCTGCTCGCCGAGACGAGTGCAACCTTGCCGCGAAGACCGAGATCCATGGTCAGCGTCTCAGGTAATCGTCTTTCTTCTCGAGCCAGTCCTGACGCGGAGGGCTGAAGACGTCGACGTCGAGAGTCTCCTCGAGCGCTTCCGCTTTGTGCGGGACATTCGATGGAATGAGCAGCACTTCGCCGGGGTGGACGGTGATTTCCTCAGCGCCGTCCTCACCAATCCAGAACTTGAGCGCTCCCTCGAGGATGTAGGTGAGCTGCTCGTTCTCGTGCGAATGTCTGGGAACGATGCAGCCCTTCTTCAGATAAACATGGGCGAGCATCATCCGGTCGCCGGTGATGAGCCGCCGCTCGAGCATGTCGGAGACGCGCTCCTTCTTCATCGAGTCCCAGCGGAAGAAACTGACTTTGTTCTTCGAGGCCATTAGCGCTCCCTTGAGTTGCGGACGAACCGGCTGCCGCGCCAAAGCTAGCAAAATCTTTGCTGGCGACCTGGATAGCGATTTTCCTCGAGGCGCCGCTACGGGTCCATCGGAAACCTACGGCTGACGTGGCCGGACGGCATTCCCGGTCGTCTTTTAAACACCTGTTAACTCAAAAAGTTGAGACGATGAAAATGAAATTCAAAACACGTTTGAACGGGATTGTCGCGGCCTCTGCAATCAGCGGCCTCCTGACGGTGGCGAATCACGCGAGCGCTCAGCTCACGCAGCTTCATCCTTCGTTCTACGGATCCGCGGAGCTCGACACGCGAAACAGTCAGTTCTACCTCCCTGGGGTCTACGTAGGCGTCGGGGGATTGGGCTGGTCTCCATACTTCAACGCCAACGGCTACGCGCTGCGCTATCAGGTGCTGCCCCAGGTTTCCAATACCGACCAAACGCTCACTGCGCTCTTGCCGACGCTCGGCCTCGCCTACGCGTCCCGAAGCAATGGCGTCTCGTTCGGGGCCGGCTACGCATTCGTGAACAACGAAGACCCGGGCGCACCTGGAGCCGAGGGCGGTGGGACCAGCGGTGCGACGGCCAGTCTCGGCGCATATCACAGTGGCCGCGGCGCTCGCTCGATGCACACTCAGCTCCTGGCGAACTACAATTTCGACAGTCGCTACGTTTGGGCTCGCGGTCGCGCGTCCGTTCCGTTCGGAGCGTCGCGCAGCCATCCCGCCAGACTGGGTGCTGAAGTCGTCGGCCAGGGTGGTGGAAGAGACGGAATCACCAGCAACACCTGGCAGGTCGGGCCGACTCTGGAGTATGTCTGGTCGCCGATGCTCAGAACGACCGCAGCAGCCGGCTGGAAGGCGGTCGACGGCTCGCGCTTCACCGCACGGGAAAACGCGGCTTACTTCAAGCTCGAGTTCTCTTTCTCTCCGTGAGCCCAGCGCCGTCCGCATCGCTGGATTGCGGACGGCGCTCTTGATTTAGCCGGCAGGCGCCGGAGCCGGCGGAGTCAGCGGCACGACGGGATGCCTGAGGTGAAAGCCGGTCGCGTCCTGATAAGCGCGCGCAACCGCCAGTAGCTTCGCCTCCTCGAACAGGCCTCCGAGAAAAGTGAGCGAGACGGGCGTGCCGTCCTCGCGGAATCCGTTGGGGACGATCACCGCCGGGTGGCCGGTGAGATTGGTGGCGACGAGCTGCGAGAGATTCGCGGCCCCGGTCGGTGTCACGATCACATCGACTGTTCGCATCAGATCGTCCCACTTCTGAATAGCAATCGATCGTAGCCTGTTGGCATTCACGTAATCCACTGCGGGGATGAAGCGTGACGTACGAAATGAGTTCGGCCAATCGAACTTCCCCTGCTGGACGAGATCCTTGTCGCGATCCGAGCGCGTGAGCTCGTCGAACGCAGCCGCGGCTTCGGCGTTGAGGATGATGCGCATCGGATCGTAGGGAACGTCGGGTAGATCGACGGCAATCAGGTTGATGCCGATCCGCTTGAATACCTCGAGCGCAGCGTCGTCGAACTTCTTCGTCGCGTGCATAGTCCGTTTGGCATCGGCGGGATCGGTGAGCGGCGTGTCGAACGCCGCTTTGACGTAGCCTATGCGCAGCGCTTTCAGCGACTGATTCGCGTTCCAGTTGTACGGCGCGTCGATGACGGTGTTGTCCTGACCATCGGGTCCGTAAATGGCGTCCAGCACTATCGCGCAATCTTCGACGCTCCGGCAAATCGGGTCGAGCTTGTCCATCGTCCACGACAGAGCCATGGCACCGGTGCGTGGAACGCGGCCGAATGTCGGACGCAGTCCCGTGGTTCCGCAGCGTGTAGATGGTGAAGAGATGGAACCGAGGGTTTCGCTGCCGATAGAAAATCCGACGAGCCCGGCGGCGGTGGCGGATGCCGGGCCGGCCGACGATCCACTCGAGCCCTGATCCACTTTCCAGGGATTTTTGGTAGTGGAGTCGAACCAGATATCGCCCTGCGCCAGCTCGCCCAGCGTGAGCTTGGCGACGAGAACCGCACCCGCGGCATCGAGTCGCTGTACTACGGTCGCATCGGTATCAATGATCTGATCCTTATAGGGGGCGGCGCCCCAGGTTGTCTTGTAGCCGCGCACAGACAGCAAATCCTTGGCGCCCCACGGAATGCCGTGAAGGGGACCATGATAACGTCCACGCCTGATCTCATCGTCGGCAGTGCGCGCCTGCTTGAGGGCGCGGTCCTCGGTGAGCGAGATCACGCAACGAAGGACCGGGTCGTACTTCTTGAGTCTCTCCAGATACATCTGCGTCAGCTCCAGTGAGGTGACGCGGTGGCGTCGCACCAGCTCGGAGAGCTCGGTCACCGGGAGGAAGGCCAAATCCTCGACGGTTGCTGGACGGGTGGTCTGGGTGGCCTTGCTGCGGACCATCGGGCGCCGCGGCTCCGGGTGGATTTTTCTGCCAGGCGGAAGCGGATCGAAGATGATGGCGGGGCTCACCGAGTTGGCGAGCGGAACCTTGTGCAACGCCTCGATCCGTTGCTCCTGCTGCTTCAATCCGTCGAGCATCAGCTCGCGCTCCGCCTGGTCGAACTTGAGGCCGGCGACTTCTTCAGCGCTGGCGATGGTGTC
Source organism: Gemmatimonadaceae bacterium (assembly GCA_035997625.1). Taxonomy (GTDB): domain Bacteria; phylum Gemmatimonadota; class Gemmatimonadetes; order Gemmatimonadales; family Gemmatimonadaceae; genus UBA4720. The sequence goes on along the minus strand of DASYIM010000178.1, from coordinate 1,783 downwards.
GACGGTGATATCGGCGCCGGCGGCAAGCTTGGCCCACAGCACGCCCGGAAAAAGCGTCGAGCCGAGGCCGACGCCGGTGAAATAGCCCATGAAAGCGCGACGATCTAGAGCTGGCATCTCCTACCTCATCAAGCAGCTGAACGGGTGCGAGCAGTGAGAAGCGTAGATGTTAGCGGTGCGCTCACTGCCCGGGACGTCTCTCTATCTAGCGGGCGGAAATCTTTTGGCTAGACCTGCGATTTGGAGTAGGCCTGCTCCCCGTCGAATTCCTGGAGCTTCTCGAGGTGCATCCAGGGGAACCTGGCGCCGACCGAGCCCAATAGCGAAAGAATCTCGGCGTCGCCGAGTTTTCCGGCGGAGTCGCGCAGCACGAAGCGACAACGATAGTGGTCAACGAGCGAGACTCTACGATCGCTGGACGGAAAAACCATCGCTCCCCGATTGGTGATCATCTGCAGAGTGAGCGGCGAGGTCGTCGTCAGCTTCTCCAGCTCCCCTGCCAGCGCCCTGGGCTCGAGGTTCGACTCAATGTAGATGTCGACGCCCGTCAAACGGCGGCTCTTTGCCGGAACTACGTTCACGCCGAGCTGCGCGGGCGGGAGCTCGACCTTCGTGTATTTCTTGGGCGGGCTCAACTTGGATGTCTTCCCGAGATTGGCGATGACGGCCTGGGTGAATTCGGTGGTCGAGGCCGGCTTGTCGACTCCGATCATGTCGCTGGTGCGGATCCCACTCTCCAGCGTGACGAGCACTGCCTGCTCGACATCGTTCGCGGCTTTGCCTTCGCCGATATGCCGCAGCATCATCGCGCCGCTCAGGATCAGCGCAGTCGGATTCGCTTTGTTCTTTCCGGCGATGTCGGGCGCCGAACCGTGCACTGCCTCGAAGATCGCCACGTCGTTCCCAATGTTCGCCGAGGGCGCGAAGCCCAGTCCGCCGGTGAGGCCGGAGGTAAGATCGCTGAGGATGTCACCATTCATGTTGGTGGTGACGATGACATCGAACTGCTCGGGCCGCATCGCCAGCTGGTGCGCGCAGTTGTCGATCAGGATGTGCTTCGACGTGATCGATGGATATTTGGGCGCGAGCTCTTCAAACGTGTGCTGAAGCAGCCCCTCTGTAAGCTTCAGGATGTTTGACTTCGTGGCGCAGTGAACCGCCTTGCGTCCTTCAGCGAGCGCGAAAGCGAACGCCAGCCTGACGATCTTCTCGCAGCCTTCGCGCGAGATCAGCTTGAGGCTCTCGGCGACCCCTGGGGTCTGCATGTACTCGATACCGGCGTAGAGATCCTCGATGTTCTCGCGGACGATGACGATGTCGAGCTGGCGGCCGGTGAACGCGGTCTGCACGCCGGGGAGCTCACGCACGGGGCGAATGTTGCCGTAGGTCTCGAAGAGCGTGCGCAGCGTGACGTTGGCGCTGCGATTTCCGTAGCCGATCGGCGTTTCCAGCGGGCCCTTGAGAACGACCCGATTCCGCTCAATGGATTGAATCGTATCCCTGGGAATTCCAGTTACTATTCCTTTCTCGAACCCGCGGGCGCCGGCTTCACACTTCTCGAATTCGACGGCGACGCCGGTTGCCTTTATGATTGCCAGTGCTGCATCAACAACCTCCGGGCCGATACCGTCACCGGGGAGTATGGTTATCTTTCGTTTTGCCTGAGTCATCAGAGGAATTTAATCCCTCTGGGAAGTTGTTCATTTTGCGCGCGTAGCTCAGTTGGATAGAGCGTCGGCCTCCGGAGCCGAAGGTCGTGGGTTCGAGTCCCGCCGCGCGCACT
>DASYIM010000177.1:0-4642 GCA_035997625.1 Gemmatimonadaceae bacterium | reverse complement strand
GGAAGCTGGGCGCATCTCCAGACGCCGGTGACGGCGCGCGTTGCGCCGTCCGGTGTCGGGGCTTTCGGTGCGGCGATGGTGGCGGCCCTGTGGGCTTATCAGGGTTGGTCCAACCTGCCGATGGTCGCCGGCGAAATCGAGAAACCCGAGCGCAACCTTCCGCGCGCGCTGATTTTCGGAATGGCGCTGGTGATTCTCATTTATCTGATCACCAACCTCGCCTATTTCTACGCCCTGCCGTTCAGCGAGGTATTGACTGCGAATTCGACGGCATATCGTGACGCGCTGCCCATTGCCGCAAAGGCAGCTCAGACCTTCTGGTCGTTTGGACCGCAACTGGTGTCGATCGCGTTCATGATCGCGGCTGTCGGCGCGCTCAACGGCATTACTCTGATGAATTCGCGCGTCCCGTACGCGATGGCGCGCAACGGGCTTTTCTTTCGACCTCTGGCGGATCTGCATCCGGAATCACGCGTGCCGGTGAAAGCGATCTGGTTCCAGGGGATCTGGGCGTGCTTGCTCGCTCTTTCAGGTACCTTCGACCAGATCACGACATCGGTGATTTTCGCAGTCTGGGTATTCGCCGCACTGGTGGGCTCGTCGCTGTTCGTGTTGCGGCGGAAGTTGCCGGCCGCGCCGCGCCGGTATCGCGCGCTCGGCTATCCTTTCGTCCCGGCGCTCTTCGTCCTCGTCGCCGCGTGGGTAGTGATCAACAGCCTGTCGGCGACGCCCGTCGAATCCGTCGCTGGTCTGGTGCTGATTGCGTTGGGACTGCCGTTTTATCTTTACTTCCGCGCCGCGCATAAAGCAGTACACGTCGATTCCTGAGCGCTGAGAAACCGTTGGCATGGCCCTTCCTATGAGAGAGGGTATGCCCGCCAGAAACCAGGATCTTCACGGCAACGTCCCCGATCAGTGCCCGGTTGCCCTGATCATGATCGATGTCATCAACGACATGGAGTTCGAGTCGGGAGACGCGCTGTTCAGGAACGCCCTTCCAGCGGCCCATGCTCTCGCCAATCTCAAGCGCCGGGCGGCGGATGCCGGAGTGCCGGTCATCTACGTCAACGACAATTTCGGGAAGTGGCGGTCGGATTTTCGGCAGCAGCTCGATCACGTGCTGAAGGACGGCGTGCGTGGCGAGCCCATTGCGAAGCTCCTCCGCCCCGGTGAAGAAGATTATTTCGTTCTCAAAGCCAAACATTCGGGGTTCTACCATACCCAGCTCGATCTCCTCATCGAATACCTGCAAGTAAAGACGGTGGTCCTGGCCGGATTTGCGACGGACATGTGTGTGCTGTTCACCGCGTCGGACGCCTATCTCCGTGATGTGGAGATTGTAGTGCCACCGGACTGTTCCGCGGCCGCCACCGTGGAGAATCATCAGCGCGCGCTGGATCACATGTCGCGGGTGCTGCATGTGAATACCGCGCAATCCGCGGACATCGATTTCACAGACCTGATTCACTCATCGGCCGAGGCCGAGCAGCACGCGGCGGCGTCCGGGAGTTGACAGCCGACTAGATCGTACCCGCCAGGTATCGCTTGCGGATGCTTTCTGGGTGCCGCTCGATGGCGTAGCGGAGCATCGTCCGCGGCATCTTCTGATAGTGCTTCTTGAGAAATGCATCAAGAGTCGCGCGATCGCGCTTTCCCACTTCGCGCAGCATCCACCCGACAGCCTTGTGAATCAGATCGTGCGAGTCGCCCATCAACAGTGTAGCAATCCGTAGAGTCGGACGAAACTCGTTGCGCTTGATGAAGTGAAACGTGGACACGATGGCGATCCGTCTCTCCCAGAGATTCTTCGACTTCGCGAGCTTCTCGAGGAGAGCGAGCTGAGCCGGCTCGACATGCGGCCCGACGACATACTCCGCCGAGCTGTCGACGAGATCCCAATTGTTGATCCACCGCGTGTTGGAAAGATAGGCGCGATGGATCTTCTGTCGCCGCCGCTCGTCGCCGCGCTTGTAGCCATCGACGAGGAGAAGCAGCGCCACCAATCGCTCCTCGTGCCACGGTGACGCCAGCAGCTCCAGCGCTGAGTCGTCTTCGAGGGCTCGGTACTTCCTGGCCAGCTGCCGCATCTGCGGGACGCTCAGCCCGAGAAACCTGTCGCCCTCGCCGTATTGTCCGGGTCCGGTCTTGAAAAAGCTGAGCGAGACGGAAGCGCGTTCGGGATTGGCGAGGCTCTGAAGCTCCGCTCTGATGGCGGCGAGAGTTGGCGGATCGAGATCTTTCAACTGCGGCATGGGTTGGCCTGGAAGATCAGGGCGCCAGCGCGGGCCGGCTGTCTCCGTCGGCGACGGCGCGAATCACCCGCTCGGTGAGATCGACGACCTTTTCCATTCCCGCAAAATTAATCCGGTCCGCGACGTCGGTGAATCGATGATAGTCCGCGTGCAGCTCGGTGAACGGGCTGAACACCGGGACGTGTGCGTCGGCAAAGGAGAGCTGATCGGACGCTTCGTCGTTGGCCGGCTTCCAGATCAGGTGAAAGCTGATTGCCGGCGCGATCTTCTCCACGCTATCCACTATCTGATGGAAGCGGTTGTCAGCTCCGGCGGTGTGCAGCACCAGCCTGTCCCGACGCAGCCGCCCCACCATGTCCAGATTGACCATCGTAATGACCTCGTCGATCGGAACCGGAATATTGTGCACGAAGACCCCGGAGCCGACCAGCCCCAGCTCCTCGGCGCTGAAGTTCGCGAACAGAACCGATCGCCTGGCTGGATACGCGGCGAGTCTTCTCGCCAGCTCCATCACTGCGACGGTGCCCGACGCGTTATCGTCTGCCCCGAGGTGGACACGTCTGAACGCACTCGAATCGAGCGCGTAGACACTGGACAGGCCGAGGTGATCGTAGTGCGCCCCGACGACGACGTACTCGTTGCGCAGGATCGAGTCGGTACCGCGAACGAGTGCTCCCACGTTTTGGGTCCGATCCCGAATTCTCACATCCAGCTCATTCACCCTGCCCGCCGGAACCCTGAAGGGCTCGAGAAAACTTTTCTGGCAGCCGCTCGTATCCGGACACGACGCACTCCCGAAAATCGGCTGCAGTCCTAGCTGCGCGTAGCGTCGCGCAATGTAGGCCGCTGCCGAATCATTACCCGGCGTCCCGGTCAGCCTCCCCATCAGCAGGGGACTCGCGAGATAGTTGAGGTCCAGGCGCATCCGCGCCGCCACCTCCGTATCCGGCACCTCCACGGTCGGCGCGCTGGCGCATCCGGCAATCGCGCCAGCCGACACCAGGCTCATGATCCATCGGGTCGAAATATTCATCCCCGGAAAATTGTCTTGACAGTCCGACACGAATGCAACATTCTTGCGCCTTCGGAATTGCTCGAGTCCTTCAAATCGTCACCTCTGTCACGATGTCAGCTCTGCGCTTCTCTTCTAATCCAGCGAATAATCTCCCGTTCCCACAGAATCTGTGGGACGCGATCGAACGTTTGGGGTAGAGCCACCAAGAGTAGCGCTACAGCTCATTTCATTACCCTCGCGTTTCGATCGATGAACGCGGGGGTTTTTTGTTTTTTCGCAGTATCGACCCTCACCTGTCGTACCGGAGGATAACTGTGAAGAGGACCACGAGACCATGACTCCCATCAGTCCGGCAGATACCGCGTGGATGCTGGTTGCAACCGCGCTGGTGCTGGTAATGACGCCAGCCCTCGGATTCTTCTACGGTGGACTCGTCCGAGCGAAGAACACGCTCAATACGATGATGATGAGTTACGTCGCCCTCGGCTTCGTCGGGATTGCCTGGGCCTTCATCGGCTACACACTCGCGTTTTCAACTGGCGGGAATTGGCTCGGCGGATTGGATAACGCGTTCTTCAGGGGCGTGGGACTCGATGCGAAAGGCTCGATCCCCCACATTCTGTTCGCCGGCTATCAGGCGACGTTCTGCGTGATCACCGCCGCGCTCATTTCCGGCGCGATCGTGGAGCGCATGCGCTTCGGCCCTTACGTCGCGTTCATAACCCTCTGGTCGATCGTGGTGTACGCGCCGATCGCGCACTGGGTGTGGGGCGGAGGTTGGCTCAGTAAGCTTGGCGCGCTCGACTTCGCCGGCGGCACAGTGGTTCACATCAACGCTGCCGCTGCGGCCCTCGTGGTCGCGGTGGTGCTCGGCGCGCGGAAAGACTACGCGCGGACGGCGATCATTCCGCAGAACGTTCCTTTCACGCTGCTTGGCGCGGGCCTTCTCTGGTTTGGGTGGTTCGGCTTCAACGGAGGCAGCGCGTTGGCGGCGAACGCGTCAGCTGCACTCGCATTCTCCAATACAATGTTCGCCCCGATGGGGACGCTGGTTGTGTGGAGCTTGCTCGACATCACCCGAACCAAGAAGACGACTGCCGTCGGAGCGGCGACTGCCATCGTGGTTGGCCTGGTCGCAATCACTCCAGCGGCTGGCTTTGTAAGTCCGGTGTCGGGCATCGTGCTCGGCGCCATCGCCGCGGTTCCCAGTTATTTCACCATTCTCTGGAGAGCGGGAACCAGGCTGGACGATTCGCTCGATGTGATCGCGGCGCACGGAGTCGGGGGAACCGTGGGGGCGTTGCTCACCGGTGTGCTGGCGCAGAAGATCTGGAATAACACGGCCGATGGCGCGCTGTTCGGAAATCCCAAGCAG
>DASYIM010000176.1:0-3172 GCA_035997625.1 Gemmatimonadaceae bacterium | reverse complement strand
CTCCACTACCGACATTGAGACAGTCGCGCAGCCCGTGTGCGACGAAACAGGCAAGGTTGTGAGCGTCATCGGAACGGTGATGGATGTCACCGAGCGAAATCGCGTTCAGGAGGCATTGCGTGCTTCCGAGAAACTCGCCCGCGGCCAGTTGGGCGCGTTGACCCGAACGCTCGACGCGTTGGTCCAGGAGGTGTCGCCGGATCGGCTGATGGAAGTGGTGTTGCGGACGATCGCACGACAATTTGACGCCTCGACAATCACGGTTTGGTTGACCGACGAAGGCAGTGCGTGCGCGCGTTTCAGCTTCCAGTTCCTCAACGACCGATTATTCACTGTTGCCGATGCCCCGCATCCCGCCGCGCGGATGTCTCCTGAAGCGCAGGACAATCCGGTCTGGCGGCAGATCCTGGCGACGAAGCGCCCTGACAGCTGCGCGGACATTCGCTCCAATGCCGACGTGCCCTTCCGCGACTACAACGTCTCTCTTGGCACAGTCACGATTCTGGTCGTGCCGATGTTGATCGCCGGTGACGTCGCTGGACTGCTGGCAATCAGCTTTCCCGAACGGCGCGACCTCCATCCCGAGGAGGTCGAGCTGGCACAGGCCCTGGCGAACCAGGCAATGCTGGCGGTGCAGCTGACGCGGTTGTCGGATCAGAGCCGGCAGGCGGCCGTGATGGCCGAGCGGAATCGAGTCGTGCGCGATGTGCACGACACCCTGGCGCATGCATTCACCGGAGTGATCGTGCAGCTGGAAGCGTCAGATGATGCGTCTGCACGAGGCCTCGACGCCGAAGCAGGCGCTCACATCGCCCGCGCGGAGGGGATGGCGCGCGCGGGTCTGCAGGAAGCCAGACGTTCGGTGATGGCGCTTCGTCCGCAGGTGCTCGAGGGAAACGATCTGTCCACGGCTCTGCGCGAGATGGTGACGGGCATGACCGATGGCACATCAGTCAATTCCGAATTCGCGCAGGGTGGTGTGCCGCGGGAATTGCCCCCAGCGTGGGACGAGAATCTGTTGCGGATTGGTCAGGAGGCTCTAACGAATGCAGTTCGTCATGGCCACGCGCATAGAATCGTGATGGAGCTGGAGTTCTCCGACGACGCCGTTCTCCTGCGCCTTACAGACGACGGACGCGGTTTCGATGCGAATTCAGCGTTCGAGGGATTGGGGCTGGCTGGTATCAGGGCTCGTGTTGCATCGATGGGCGGTCAACTCTCGATCGGCAGCGCGGCAGGCTCCGGCACTACTATATCAGTGTCAGTTCCGCAGTCCACTGCGACGGCCCCATGACGACGGGCGCGATGGAGATTCGCTTGCTCCTCGCTGACGATCATGCCGTCGTCCTCGAGGGACTGGTGGCGATGATCGGGCGGCAATCCGACATGTCGGTTGTCGCCGAAGCGAGCAATGGGCCGGAAGCCGTCGAGAAGTGGAAGACTCATCGCCCCGATGTAGCGCTGATCGACTTGCGGATGCCCGCGCTCGACGGCATCGGAGTGACCAGCGAGATCCGTCGCACTGATCCAGCCGCGCGTGTGATCATTCTTACGACCTACGACACTGAAGAAGACGTGTACCAGGCGATCCGGGCCGGCGCGCGCGGCTACCTGCTCAAAGACGCGCGTCGAGGCGAAGTGCTGGATGCGATTCGGCGCGTACACGCGGGTGACACGCTGCTGCCGCCCCAAATCACCGCGAAGCTTGCACAACGCGTCACCGATGAATCTCTCACCTATCGTGAGCGTGAAGTGCTGACGCTGGTTGCCGAGGGCAGGAGTAATCGCGACATCGGTTCAGAGATCCACATCGAGGAGAGCACGGTCAAGACTCACCTCAAGAGCATCTTTGCCAAGCTGCACGCGGAGAGCCGCACCGAAGCAGTCACCGTCGCCACTCGGCGCGGGCTTCTGCGTCAGTCTGGAACCCTATAGGGACGCCTCCGCCCCGATCAATGCTTCGGCTTCCGCGATTGTGAGTAGCCTGCCGTTCAGTCCGAACTCGGACAGGTCGCCGCCGAACTCGATCCGGATCGACTGGTCAACGCCACCCACCTTGACCGGATCGAAGCCGGCCGCTGTAATCAGCCGCGCAACTGTCTCACCGGCGCCGGAATCGTCGGTGGCGTAGAACAGCACGGCTCGCTCCGGGGTTCGCCGGGTGGCATGCGCGAGTGTATCCGCGGACAATGTCCCGAACGCCTTCACAAACCGCGTGCCCCGAGGCAACAGGCTCGCGACTATCTGTCCGGTCGATTGGTCAGCGGGGAGAGTCCTCTTGATGCCGCCTTTGCCGTCTGATCCGACAGGATTTGATGGATCGACAACGATCTTGCCCACCAGCTTCCCGCCGAACTCGGGGATGAAAAACTTCAGCACGTCGAGATAGAGGGCCAGCACGACGACATCCGACTTGCTGATCGCGTCGCCGACCTCGGCTGAGGTCGCAAGATCGCCCAGCTCGACGGCGAGCTTGTCCGCTTTGCTCTTGTCGCGGTTTGCCAGAATGACGCGCTCGCCGCCCTGTACGAGATTGCGGGCCGCGGTCGTCCCGAGTAGTCCGACTCCAATGATTGCGGTGGTCATATCATTCTCCTCAGTGATTCAGCTCAGCGCCCGCTCCTCGATCCAGTCGACGTAAAGCAGACGCTCCGCAAACAACCACTCGCCATTTGTCTTGACGAACGAATCGTTGTAGCGGAGCGTTGCGATCATGAGCTTCCGTTTTGCGCCATCGATGGTGAGGTGGTGCGCGAGCGTATACGCCTCACCCGTCGCCCCATCATTGGTCAGAGTCAGAATCGTGCTCTGTCCGACGAAGTGCATCGTGGCGGCGTATTTGTTCAGGTCGTCGAACACGGGAGCAAGCGCCTCGCGGGAGTGAAGCTCCTGTGACGGCGTCGGATCCTTTGCGTTCATGTACACCACGAAATGCGTGTCCGGCGTGAAGAGCGCCATCTGGCTTTTCGCGTCACGCCGATCGGCGCAGTGCGCGTAGCCCTCGACGAGCTCGCGAATCGCAAGGCGATCCGCGGCTTCGCTGGGAGAGATGGTGACGTGCTTGCTCATCTCCCTCTCGTCCGGCGCAGGCCCACGATGGTCACGGTCGCCACGGCCAGGTGCATCGCAACCAGCGCCACCTTGGTGCCAGTCGACGAGATCGTCGACAGCG
>DASYIM010000175.1:0-2988 GCA_035997625.1 Gemmatimonadaceae bacterium | reverse complement strand
GGCGCGCGTGCTGCGTGAGAGCTGCCGGGAAGCGGACATCATAGCGCGTCTGGGTGGCGACGAGTTCGTGGCACTGTTGACGGTGACCTCGGATCAGACGGCGGATCTCGTCTGCGATCGGATCCGGGCCCGCGTCGCCCTCCACAACAAGGAGGTCGACCGGGGATACGAGCTGTCCCTCAGCGTCGGCGCGACGCGCTCAAAAGCCGAGGGAACCATGCTGGCAGACCTTCTCGCTCAGGCCGACACCGCTCTATACGAGCGAAAAAGGGGACGCGGCCGCCCCGCTCACGCACTCTCGCGGTAGTACTCCGCCAGGCACCAGGTCACCATGTCGTCGAGCAGTGCCTGGGTGCGACTGCTCGAGGGAAACTTTGATCCGACCTCGCGCGCCAGCCCCTGGGCCGAGCGCACCACCGCTTCTCCTGTCTCGCCCGTTTGCTTGAGCTCAGCGACAAATGTGCAAACGGCGGACTGCAGTTCTTCCTTGTTGTAGACTCCGGCGGCGAAAACGGCCGCCAGCGCCCTGGCAAGATCGATATGCGCCCTCCCGACCGCTGCCGGCGTTGTTCTTTTCCTTTTACCGCTCCCGCGGTTTTCCCCTCTCGGCTCGGGGCTCCCTTTCATGCCGTGGAACGTAGACCACGACAGATGTGTGTCAAGTGAGAAAGCAACTCACGATGCCACGCGCACTACGGCGCAGGCGATGCGCCCGCCGCTGTTGCCGGATGGATTCGTCGTCTGATCGTCCGAGTTCGCATGGATCACCAGCGAGCTGCCGTCGGAATCCAGGAGAGTCGTCGGACCCGGAGTCAGCGTAACACGATTGGTTGTGAACGAGATTCTGCCCACTCCGCTGGCCGGAATCTCGATGTTCGGATTGTCGCCGGCGTGGGGGCCCTTCGGATTGTTGAGGCCGTGCTCCATCGCCATCGGATTGTAGTGTGCTCCGGCGGTGGCAAACGCTCCCGTTCCGCCCTCACACTTTCCCACCTGATGGAAATGAATTCCGTGGGTACCGGCGGGAAGGGTGATCGTCGCGATTTCGACGTGCACTGTACCGCCCTTGTCCTGCCAGATGTCGCCGGTCCCGATCGGCGTGCCGCCCAGGTTGTACATCACGACTTGACCCTTGGATACCGCATCGCCGATCCGCTGCATCGACGAGCAGCCAACAACGGCAAAGGCAGTGGTTACTGCGGCGGCAACTGCTCGGCGTACGAACATTTTCGACTCCGGCTTCAGGGTTGTCCCGCGAGGGACCGAGCCGGCTACGGGCGCCCCGTTCCCAAATCGCGGATCTTGAACTTCGTCCAGAGAACGACTGTAGTGCAATCTTGCATCCCGCGCGTGTATTGGGCGGGGGCACCCGGTCCGGCGTACACCTCGACGCCAACCACTTCGTTGCCATTTACGAACTGGTTGATGTCGCCGGGGGTGGCCGACATCCAGGGCATGTCGTCGAGGTAGTACTGAACGCACCCACTGCCGGAGAAGCTCGTCGCGCCCCGCGAGCTCGTTACGACATCGCCCGTCGGCGACGATTGAACGCGCAGGCTGGGAACGCGGCGCAGGATATCGGTGAGATACTGCGGGTGCATGTTTTGGAGCTGTTCGGGTCCGAGGTAGAAGCCCTGTCCCATCTTCTGGCGCTGGATGAACCCGACCTTGTCGAGGCTGGCGGTTCGCCGCGCTGTCACGACAACCGGATCAATGATCGTAACGTATTTCGGAAGCTTGATCGTTACCTGCTTCGCCTCGCGCGACGAGAGATCCACGGGTATTACTTCGGCGCCAAAACCAAGGTGACGGGCCAGAATGACCTGGCTCCCCGACGGCAGATTCCGCATCGTGAACTCGCCCTTCTCATTGGTCATGGCGATCTGGTCGGTGCCGACGACCTCGACGCGACTGCCGGCGTTCGACGCAGCTCCCTCCAGCACGACCCGGCCCGAGACTGTGGCGTTACCGGTCTTTGCGCCGGAATCTGCTTTCGACAACAGAAGTGTTCGCGCGAACAGCTCGCTTGGTTCCTCGCCGAGGGTGATCGGGACTTCCGCGGTGACGGCTCCGCCCTTTCGCGCCTGCAGCGTCGCCTGCATCGAGCTCGGAACCCCGCAGATCTTGAACTCGCCCTGAGCATCGGTGCTGTCGCGCAACACGCGCGGCGTCCGTCTCAACCCGATTTCCTTGGAGACCTCGATCTGGAGCCAGGCGATCGACACATCGGCCCCTGGCACAGGCGCAAGCGATTCGGGGTCGGTGACTCGACCGATGACCGCTGATGTTCCCTGTGCCCTCGGGCCCAGAACCGGACACGCCCGCTTGATCAGCGTCTGCGCGGAAGGTACGGCGAGGGTAATGAAGGTGGTGCTGTCGGCCCCCAGATGAAACGGCTGGGTGGCGAGCGAGACGCCAAGGGTATCGAGCAGCGGATGAAAAACTCCAACCTGGTAGGTGCCGGGCGGCACGCTGTCGATTCTGAACTTCCCCAGCGAATCGGTGACCCGGGAAATGTTGGCGCCCTCGATGATGACTTCCGCGCCAGTAAGGTAGCGTCCATTCACGCTGTCGATCACGACCCCGGCAATTGTTGCCTTGAGCGGTTTCTGCGCCGGGCGTGGAGCTGTCGGGGGCGGGTTTTTCTGTTGCGCGTGGAGCGGTGCGTCGACGATTGAAACCGCCGCTGTCAGCAGCGCGACGAGCTGAATGGTTCGAAGGGGCATCAATCTTCCAGAGCAGGTTCGTAGGCAGACTCGACAGGCGGAGTCAGCTGAGTATTCGATGTGATGAGCCGGGCGCAGGTGTTCCAACGGAGAATTGAATCATCGTTACCTGCCGGCCGGATTGCCTCCGCTTTTTCGTACCAGGACATGGCATGGCGCAGCGCCTCGTACGCCATCCCTCCACTTCCCATCCCGCCTCTCAGGAGATGCGCCTGGCCACTGCGCTCGGATGCGATTCCGGTGTAATACGCGCGCTGATACG
>DASYIM010000174.1:0-7051 GCA_035997625.1 Gemmatimonadaceae bacterium | reverse complement strand
GACCGAACGATTCCGGCCATGGCTGTGTCGAACTTTACAGCCAATGGTCGCGACGAAGATCGGCGGATAAAATCTCCGCGTGAACGAGAGACAGCTCATCGCCCGGGTCATCGCGGGGGATCGGTTGGCCGGGCGTGCGCTGTATGACACGCACGCGCCCCGGGTTTACTCGCTCGCCTATCGACTGAGTGGCGACGCGGAAAAGGCGCGGGAGTTCACACAGGACACGTTCATCCGCGCATTCTCCCGGTTGGCTCAGTTTCGCGGTGATGCGGCCTTCTCGACCTGGCTGCACCGGATCACGGTCACAGTGGTCTCGAACGCGAGACGGAGTGAAGTACGAATTGCACGTGAAGTCACGCTCGATGAGGCGAACTTGATCGAGACGAGCGCTCCGGAAGCGGAGCCGGATCTAAAGGAGTCCATCGCGCGGGCGATAGAAGATCTGTCCGAGACTTATCGAACGACGCTGGTAATGCACGACATCGAAGGGTACACGCACGCGGAAATCGCCGAGATTCTTGATGTCCCCGAGGGGACGTGCAAGAGCCGGCTCTCCGCCGCAAGAGCGCAGCTGCGACAGGCACTGGCTGCATTCAAGGAGTAGGAAGATGGACGAGAACCGTTTCGACGATGTGATTCGGAACCTGCCGCGGGATTTTCAGGTTCCACCCGAGCCGCCGATCGAGGAGATGTGGCGTGTCATCGAGAACGCGCACTTCAACGCGCCGGCTTCGCGCCCGGCGTCGCGCGGGTTCGCGCGCGGCGTCCCGTGGCTGGCCGCCGCGGCCACACTTCTGATCGGCATCGGCATTGGTCGATACATGCCGGCGAAAAAATCCGGCGATGTCACGCCATCGCCCTCCGCCGCGGTTGCCTCGAACCAGACCGCCGCGATCGCCGACACATCCGCCGTCGCCGATGCCTACCGCTACCAGACCAGCCGATACCTCGGCCAGGCGGCGGCTCTCCTCATCTCGCTCCCGTCGAAAGAGGCCAACGGCAGGGCAGATGCGACGTTCGCCAACAAGGCCACCGATCTCCTCGTAACCACGCGACTGCTGATAGATTCGCCGGCTGCGTCCCAGGATCCGAAGCTGCGTTCGCTCCTCGAGGACCTCGAGCTCGTGCTCGTGCAGATTGCGCGGCTCCGCACCGAACGAAACCGGGGCGACCTGGATCTAATTCACCAGGCCGTCGAGCAGGGAGACGTTCTCTCCCGTCTCAATTCCGCCGTCGCAACCACTCAATCCTCAGAATGAGGGAAGGATGATCAGAGCAACTTTTCTGGGCGTCGCGCTCGCTGTCACCGCGTTCTCCAGCGGCGCGCAGAATCCAACTCCCGCGCCGACGCCAGCTCCGGCGTCGCCGGAAGTCAAACCGGTTCAGCCGAGTCGCGCGCCAAGAGCCAAGGTGACGCCAGTCGCTCCGAGAATCTGGGGATCTGATGACTTGATGGATATGTCGGACCGGCTCCACGAGCTGGAAGACATGAATCTGGATTTTCATCTGGCGCCGCCGCCGGGCATGCCGATGTTCGACCTCGACGTCGATTTCGATCTGCCGGACAGAGTGTGGGGCGTGACGCCGCCAGTCGGCTTGATGGATATCGATCTCGATTTCGCGATTCCGCCCATGCCGCCGATGCCATCGATGATCGACATGGTCCCGATGGAGCCCATGGAGCCAATGGAGCCGATGGACTTTGTGCCCATGACGCCGATGACGCCGATGACGCCGATGACGCCCATGACGCCCATGACGCCGATGGCCCTCGAGCCGGGGCTCCCCATGATGCCGACGCCCGACGTCTCGTTTGCGCCGGTTCGCGGGTGGATCTCCAGCGCCGATGCTCCCGTCTCAATAGTGCGGGTTGGCGGACAGTCACCGTTCGAGCGGCAGTTCTCCGGCATCAGCAGCGAGCCGCCACCGGGATGGAATCAGTCTGATCCAGCCGATTCACTCTACAAACTTGCGCGACAGGCGCTCAATCGCGGAGAATACCGCCGATCCGCCCAGCTGTTCGGCGACATAACGCAGAAATTCCCGAACTCGGTTTACGCCACCGACGCCCGCTACTGGCGTGCCTTTGCACTTTACCGGATCGGCGGCAGCAACGATCTGAGAGAGGCGCTCACCTCCCTTCAGGACACGGGACGCGCCTACCGTACCGTGTCTCTCACGTCCGATGCTCCGGTGCTTGCCACCCGAATCCGCGCCGCCCTCGCCGCACAGGGCGATCCCAACGCCAGGAAGGCCGTCAGCGACGCTGCATCACAATCGGGCGCCGCCTGTGACCGTGAAGATCTCGCCGTCAGAGTCGAAGCCCTCAACTCGCTGGGCCGGACCGATCCTGAGTCGACCACGCCGATCCTGCGCCGGCTGCTCGCCCGTCGCGACGAATGCTCTGCCACGCTGCGTCGTGCCGCCATCTACATCCTCGGCCGGCGCGCTGATGATGAAGCGCGCGACCTCGTGATAGGGGCGGCCCGCAATGATCCCGACATTAGAGTCCGGGGTGAGGCGCTCCGGTTCCTTGCCGCAATGCCGGGTGACCAGCCGATTGCCACGATCGAGGAGATGGCGCGCACTCCCGGCAATGAGGAGCTCCAACGCGCAGCCATCTCGGCCCTCGGCCGGAGCGACAATCCGCGCGCGAAGCAGAGCCTTCACAACATCATCGAGCGCACCGATGTCGGCGAGAATCTTCGCGTCACCGCGTTGACCAGCATCGATCCAGACCATTCGACCGACAACGGCGCATACGTCAGGTCGATCTACCCACGCCTCGATACGCCGCGTTTGAAAGCGGCGGCAATTCGATCGGTCTCGCGCAGCGGCGGAAGCGACAATGATCAGTGGCTGCTATCGATCGTTCGCAACCAGAACGAGTCTTCCGACGTCCGGGCGATGGCGCTGCGCTACGCCGGCCGCTCGACCATTTCCATTGGCGACCTCGCCAAAATGTACGACGTCGCCGGCGACCGTCCGTTGCGCGAGCAGCTGATCCGCCTGTACGCCGAGCGCGACGAGCCCGCCGCCACCGACAAGCTGCTGGATATCGCCAAAACGGGGACCGATCCGGACATGAGACGCTACGCCATCTCCGCGCTTTCGCGGAAGAACGACCCCCGGACGAAGAAGCTTTTACTGGAGATCATCGACAAATGACGAGGCGTTCAATGGGCATTGCTGCAGCAGCCGCCCTCGCGCTCTTCGCGGCGGCCTCGAGCTCGAGCGCGCAGTCGCTCGCAAATCGCATCGGGTCCGCGGGCGATCGGCCGGTGCAATTCTCCTACAAGGGGCGGCCCGGCGTGTGTGGGGATGGACGGACTTACATCTCTACGTCTCCCGGGAATTTCTACGGCTCCTACTCATCGTCGATGTCTGAGGGGTGCCAGGCAGGTCCAGTGCGTGTCGTCCTCGATCTCGCCGATCGGAACGTCGTCGCCCTTCGCACATTCGTCGGGGGCGGCGAAACCGTGGATGCAGGCGTCACCAACCTAGGCAGCGTTGCACCGGCCGAGGCGGCCGAGTATCTGCTCGGCGTCGCCTCGCGCGCCGATGGCCGCGTGGGCAGGGACGCGATTTTCGCGGCGCTGCTGGCCGATAGCGTCGAGCTAACCTCGCGCTTGCTGGAAATCGGGCGTGATCAGGCTCGTCCGCTGGAGACGCGGCGCGCCGCTCTGTCGGGTCTCGCGCGCGGCGACTCCCGGCAGCTCGATAGGGTAGCGCCGGCGCTTGTACAGATCGCCACCAACGAGGCCGATGTCCAGGCGGTGCGATCCCAGGCTTTGTCGGTGCTTTCGCGGTTGGATCACGGTGCCGGCATCCAGCCACTCATTCAGCTTGCGAACGGGAATAGCACGTCGTGGATGGGCCGCGAAAGCATGCGCGTGCTGTCTTCCTCGGGCGATCCTCGCGCTCGGCAGTTTCTTCGGACGACAGCCCAGCGCACCGACCTCCCCGACGAGCTCCTCGCCGAAGCCATTCGTGGCCTCGGTCGGAACTACGTGACAGGACAGGATGCGAGTCTCCTGCGCTCGCTCTATCCCCGTCTCACGGGGGAGCGTTCGCGCAACGCGGTGCTGGCGGCCGTTGCTGATCTTGGGGGAACGGAGAACGTTCAGTGGCTGATGAACGTTGTGCGCGACGACAAGTTGACTCCCGAGAATCGTCGCCGGGCGCTGGAGTATCTGTCTCGAGCCGGCGCGACTACCCCGTCGCTGATCGCTCTCTACGACCCGACCTCCGACGCGCAGATGCGCAGCGCCCTGATCGGCATCTACTCCCGGCTCGCCGACAAGGCGGCCACCGACAAGCTGGTCTGGATTGCCCGCAACGAACCGAACCCGCAGCTAAAACGCCGGGCGATCACGGCGCTATCGCGCAATTCTGATCCGACCATACGACAGGCCCTTCAGGATATCGTGGAGCGCTAGGTGCCTTGATGGACAAAGGCGGGCCGAAAAATCGGCCCGCCTTTTTTTTCTTATTGCCACCGGAAGATCAGCCGACCAGCGTCGGTGCTCCCCACTTGCTGAGCATCTTCTGGAAGCATGTCTTCGGGACGATTTCAACACCCGACCGGGCGAGCACGTCGTAGCGAGCGAGCTTCTCCGGATAACGGGAGATCGTCGTCGGCTTGTAGGCGAGGGAAAGAAAAAAGTTGTCGGTGAGGCTCAGGGCAAAGAGCTCTTCGATATCCCTGGCGCGAGCCAGCCGCTCGACTCCCAGAACCACCTGCGTTCCCAGTCCCTTGCCGTGCTGCGAAGGCGCGACGGCAACCGAGGAGACCTCGGCCAGGGAAGGAGAGTACTCCTCCAGCGCGGCGCAGGCGATGACACGGCCAGCCGCATCGGTAGCAACGACATAGTTGTCGATGCGCGCCGCGATCTGGTCGAGTGTTCTCGGGAGCATGAGTCCCTGACCGGCGTACATCGTTACCAGGCCAAGGATCTGCCCCGCGTCGGCCCTGACAGCGCGACGTACCGTCGGCTGCAGCGCCTTCTTGCGCGGCTTGGAGACCCTGAGCGCGGCTGCGGCACCCGTTGGGAAATTATGCATGGGGAATGTATATATAAACATACGGGACCACGCAAGGGCTTCTGGCAGCCGGAACCTCCCCACCGGGTAACTACAACTGAACGGGTGCGAGCTTCTGCCATCTGGTGGCCGAAAGCATCTGACTGCAACCGAACGGGTGCGAGCAGTCAGTAACCAATGTTGCCAGCAGCAAGTTTACGACGACGGGACGTCAGTAGGCGCCATTCATGGACGGGCAGTGGCTCTCACGCCGCTGAGGGACGTCCCGACGTAGTGAACTCGCTCCTTGAAGCTTTGGTTACTCACTGCTCGCACCCGTTCAGTTGTAGTGCTTGCTTGCTCACTGATCGCACCCGTTCCGTTTGCAGTTGATGCCTGAGTTTTCGAGATGCCAGTCAGCTAGTGCGTCGAAAACACCGCCGTTTTCCCGTTCTTGTCGAAGCTGAGAACCTGGTACGGTTTGGTGCGGGGCCCGTCCATCCCGGGCGAGCTCATTGGCATCCCCGGAACGGCGATCCCGGCGATCTTCGGCTTCTGGGCCAGAAGCCGATCGATGTCCTCCGCGGAGACGTGTCCCTCGATCAGGTAGCCGTTGACGACGGCAGTGTGGCAGGAGGTCAGATCGGCAGGTACCCCCAGCGACTTCTTGATGCCGGGCATGTCTGGCGAGTCCTTGGCGTCGACCTGGTAGCCATGCTTGATCAGGTACTGGATCCAGTTTTTGCAGCAGCCGCAATTGGGATCCTTGTACACGGTGATTGTCGGTTTCCTGGCGGCGTTCTCGCTGCGAGCATCGCGAACCGTTGCCGTGGTGAGGGCAAGGGTGCCCAGGGCGGCGACGAGCGCGATGAGCTTTCTGGAGCTTCTCATTCCGGTATTGATTGGAGGGTTCGCTCGATCTGCTTCTTGTGCCGGCTCTCGTGCTGGCCAAGGAAGATGAGCCACTGATAGAGGTCGAGCTCCCCGAGGATGGGGTGATTGTGTTTTATCTCGCCGAGGGAGAGGCCATCGGCCATGACGACAGCGGCTCGCAACGCCTCACGCGAGCCTTCGATGCCATCGATCACCTCACTGATGTCTACGTTCGGCCGCGGCTGGACGGCTGGGGGTGACTGCATCACGGCGCTTTCCAGCATCTTCTGGTGCTTGTCGAAGGAAGGCAGCACCGACGTCGTCGCAGTCTCTTCTCCCAGACCTGCTTCTCTCGCTTGACCGACGCGCTTGGTAATGAGACGTGCCACGCCCGACTCGACCATCCGCAGATGCTCGAGAATCTCCGCAACCGACCAGCCGCCGGGCGTCGCTTTCTGGCAGAGACGGTTTCCCGATACCCCCTCAAAGCTTCGAAGGAGCTCGCGCCTCTTGTCCTCCACGAACGTCATCGTCTCGTTTAGGCGAGCGTGCATCCAGCCTCCCCCCGGAATCTAGCCGGGTGCGGCCGCGATTCGGATGCAGACCCCGCCGAGATCGGGGGTTGACGTGTCCGCCTGGCGACTGTATCTGGGCGTGTTCGGGGCTGGACGATGCCGTCTGCGGGATCAGATGACTCGGACCAGCTTTGCCCGTAGTTGAAAATGAATCGGCCGAAGACCGGCGGGAGCAGATCATGAACGGAACGACAGCGGGCTCTACCAAACTTCGAAGCGTGTGGGCGGTGCTGGCCGGCTTCATCGTGATCCTTGTTCTCTCCACGGCAATGGACGCGATAATGCACGCGACCGGTGTCTTTCCGGCGTACGGTCAGGCGATGGGCGATGGCTTATTCATCTGGGCGACGACTTATCGCGTAATCATCAGCATCTTCGGTTGCTACGTGGCCGCTCGGCTGGCGCCCAACAGGCCCATGACCCATGCGCTCTGGCTGGGTTATCTCGGTGTCGTGATCAGCGCGGTGGCGACCGTCGTCACCTGGAACAAGGGGCCCGCTTTCGGTCCCCACTGGTATCCGATCGCGCTGGTCCTGGTGTCGATACCGTGTGCCTGGATTGGAGGGAAGATCTATGAG
>DASYIM010000173.1:0-4545 GCA_035997625.1 Gemmatimonadaceae bacterium | reverse complement strand
ATCGCGTTGTCGGTGATGGTGATGTTCTCCGGGCAGACCTTGGTGCAGCATTTTGTGATGTTGCAGTAGCCGATGCCGTGACTTTCCTTCAGGTCTTCGGTTCGGTCGAGAATGTCGAGCGGATGCATCTCCAGCTGCGCGGCGTGGACGAGGAGTCTGGGTCCGACGAACTGCTCGTGGAGATGATGGTCGCGCAGGACGTGGCAGACGTCCTGACAGAGAAAGCACTCGATGCACTTCCGGAATTCCTGGACCCGGTCTGCGTCCGACTGGGCGATGCGCCAGGTTCCGTCCGGAGCGTCTGGCGGGCGTGGAGTGAAGCGGCGAATGCGCTTCTTGGCGCGGAAGTTCGACGACACATCGGTCACCAGATCCTTGACCGGCGGGAACGCCCGCATCGGCTCGACGGTCACCGGCTTCTTCAGATCGAGCTCACTCAACCGCGTCATGCACATTAGCCGCGGCATGCCGTTGATCTCGGCGGAACAGGAACCGCATTTACCCGCCTTGCAATTCCAGCGCACCGCGAGGTCGCCGGCCGCCTCGGCCTGGATCTGAAGGATGGCGTCGAGAACAACCATTCCCTCGGAGACGTTG
Organism: Gemmatimonadaceae bacterium; assembly: GCA_035997625.1. Classification (GTDB taxonomy): domain Bacteria; phylum Gemmatimonadota; class Gemmatimonadetes; order Gemmatimonadales; family Gemmatimonadaceae; genus UBA4720. The sequence goes on along the minus strand of DASYIM010000173.1, from coordinate 3,948 downwards.
GCGGTGTAATCCTGCAGCTGTCCCACAGCCCCGTTTCCACGCCAGACACCAAACTTCGCGGTGCGGGTCTCTGTCCCCGCGCTGGTATCGCTCCGCGCGGCTGCCCGCTGACCGCTTTTGGCGATTTCGCGCGTCAACGAGTCTTCGACGGCGCTCATTTATTCTCCTCGATGATTCTCCGGAGATGGTCAGGCATCTCTGGAATCGGTTCGCGCGTGAGCTGCATCTCGCCGCCCGGACCGCGCCGGATGACGATGTTGAATTTGCCGAAGCTGGGATCTTTCTCCGGGTAATCGTCTCGGAAGTGGCCCCCGCGGCTTTCCTTTCGTTCCAGCGCAGCGCGTGCCACGATCTCAGATACCGTGAGCAGATTCTGCAGATCGAGCGCGGTATGCCATCCCGGATTGTACTCGCGGTTACCAGCAACCGAAACCTTTCGAGAGCGCTCACGAAGAGTCGCGAGCGCGTCAATGGCGCGGCGAATCTCCTCTTCGCGCCGGACGATGCCTACCAGTTCCTGCATCATTGTCTGCAAGTCCTGCTCGACCTGGTATGGTCCCTCGCCGCCAGACTGCCTGTTGAAAGGTTCGAGAGCGAGCCTCACGATCTCATCGGCCTGCTGCGCATCGGCGCGTGGTGCCGCCTGCCTGCCGGCGTATTCCGCCGCGAATTTCCCGGCGCGCATGCCGAAGACGAGAAGATCCGAGAGCGAATTCCCGCCCAGCCTGTTGGCGCCATGCAGACCCGCTCCCACTTCTCCGGCCGCGAACAATCCCGGAACCGTCGCCATCTGGGTGTCGCCGTCCACGCGCACGCCGCCCATCACGTAGTGCGTCGTCGGTCCGACTTCCATCGGCTCTTTGGTGATGTCGATGTCGGCAAGCTGCTTGAATTGGTGGTACATGCTCGGAAGCTTCTTCCGAATATGCCCCTCTCCGTCCGAGAGCTTCGACCGGATCCAGGAGATGTCCAGGAACACGCCTCCGTGCGGGCTGCCCCGCCCCTCGCGCACTTCCTTCATGATCGCGCGCGCGACGTGATCGCGGGTGAGCAGCTCGGGCGGTCGGCGGGCGTTCTTGTCACCCTGTGTGTAGCGCCAACCCTCCTCCTCGTTGTCGGCCGTCTGGTTCCGATAGTTCTCCGGAATGTCATCGAACATGAAGCGACGGCCTTCCTTGTTGACGAGAATTCCCCCCTCTCCGCGCACGCCTTCGGTGACGAGAATGCCGCGCACGCTGGGCGGCCACACCATTCCGGTCGGATGGAACTGCACGAACTCCATGTCCTGGAGCGCCGCGCCTGCGTTGTACGCCAGCGCGTGTCCGTCGCCCGTGTACTCCCAGCTGTTGCTGGTAACACTGAACGCCCGGCCGATTCCGCCGGTCGCCAGCACGACTGCCTTGGCCGCGAAGAGCTTGAATCGCCCTCGCTCGCGATCGTAACCGAGCGCGCCCGCAATGCGGCTTCCGTCCTTGAGCAACGAGACCACGGTGCACTCCATGTGCACGTCGATCGGCTGATAGATGGCGTAGTCCTGGAGCGTTCGGATCATTTCCAGGCCGGTGCGATCTCCGACGTGCGCGAGGCGCGGATATTTATGGCCCCCGAAATTGCGCTGCAGGATGCGGCCGTCGGGCGTTCGGTCGAACACCGTTCCCCATGCCTCGAGCTCGCGCACGCGGTCGGGCGCCTCCCTGGCGTGGAGCTCCGCCATTCGCCAGTTGTTGAGATACTGACCGCCGCGCATGGTGTCGGCGAAGTGAACCTGCCAGTTATCGCGATCGTCGACGTTGCCGAGCGCCGCCGCGACACCACCCTCGGCCATCACCGTGTGCGCTTTGCCGAGCAGCGATTTGCAAACGAGACCTACCGAAGCTCCACCGTTCGCGGCTTCAATTGCCGCGCGAAGTCCGGCGCCTCCGGCGCCGATCACGAGCACGTCGTGCTCGTGTCTCTGGTATTCCGACACCTAGATCAGCCTCACGTCGTGCCAGACACCCATCGCGCAAAGTCGGATGAAGATGTCGGAGAACGCGACCCAGACCAGGCTGAGCCATGCCCAGCGCAAATGTCCGCGGTTCAGGCAGCTGACGCAGTCGTACGTCCTCCTGCGAACTGGAGCGCCAGAGAGGCGATCGAGGTATCCGCCCACCAGGTGACGCAATGAGTGGCATCCGAGTGTGTAACCGCCGAGCAGAATGACATTCACGGTGAGAACGATCGTGCCGAGGCCGATCCCGAAATTCTGGCGGCCGGTGTTGCGGTCGAAGAAGAACATCGCCTTGTACGCGTCGGAGGCGAGAATGATCAGGAATACCAGAGCCGCGTAGAGGAAGTAGCGATGAATGTTCTGAACTACCAGCGGAAAGAAGCGCTCTCCTCTATACCCTTTGCGCGGTTCGCCAACGGAGCAGTTGGGGGGATCTGCCCAGAAGCCCTTGTAGTAGGCACCCCTATAGTAGTAGCAGGTGAGCCGGAATCCGGCTGGAAACGGGAGGATGAGCAGCGCCGGCGAGAACGGAAGAAACGATGGAAGCCATGAAGGTCGCGTGCCCTGTATCCATGCGTGCGGCGAATCCGCGAACAGCAGCGGCGAGTAGAACGGGGAGAGGTAGTTCCCGAACGAGTAAAACCTGTTTTGAAACGCCGCCCAGGTCGCGTAGACGACAAAGGCGGTGAGAACGATGAAGACTACCAGTGGCTGAATCCACCAGGCGTCGCGACGCATCGTCTGGCCAAATCGCCGACGCGTGAGCTGGACGACTTCAGTTGCCATTGATCAGGTACCTCGCGCTGGGCGCGTGAGTAGTAGCGCGCATGGCAAAGTTAGTTTTTCGGGAGCGGCGCAGGAAGTTCTCTCCGTCAGGATCTCGATGCGGACAAAAAAAACCTCCGACCCTTGGGTCGGAGGTTTTTTTTAAGATTCTACCGATTGGTCTTAATTACGACTTGGCGGCCGGCGCATCGGGACCTTTCTTGCCCCAGCCTTTGTGTCCGCCCTTCGCGCGACGCTCGGCGAATTCCTTCTGCTTCGCATCGAATTTTACACGCTGCTCCGCGGTAAGGATGTTGCGAATCTCTGCCGTCTCCTGCGTGCGGGTAGACTGGCCGCCCTCCATCACCTGACGGGCTTTGTCCATGTTTGTGCGGAATGCGACGGTATCACCCTTCTGCCTGGCGGCACGGGCCGCTTCCATGAAAGGCTTGGCCTGCGCGCGCAGCGCCTCATTCTGGGGCTGATACTTCTGACGGATTGCCTTGATCTGGGTCTTCTGGGCGTCGGTCAGGTTCAGATCCCGTCCAAACTCACCGCCGCGCCTCTCGCCACCACCGCGATGACGATAACCGCTGTCGGTTTTGGCCTTCGGTGCGGTCGTCGACTGTGCCGCCGACAGTCCCGCCACGCCAACGAGCATCATGGCGCCGAGCGCCAAGGAACGAGCAAACATTCAAATACCTCCACAACGTTGAGGACCGCCGCACCCTGCGACGGTTATTCCAGTTAGACGTGGGGGATGGGTCGACGTTAATGGGGCGTAGGATCTCGGTGTATGGATCGCGAAATCTCTCGGCGTATGGATCGCTGCGCCTGGCTGGCTTGATTCAATACCGAAGCAGGGAGCTGAAAGCCAACTACGCTGAACAGCGTTTCAGCTTTTCCGACGGCGTACGGTGTCACGGAGTCAGAGCCTCCGCGCCTTTCTTGCCTCCATGAGCACGGCACCACGCGATCAACAAATAGCGCGCATCTATAGCGCCAGTATGGAAGCTGAGAAGCTGCCTGGCTGACTAAGCTTTCAGCTCCCTGCTTCGGTATTCGATGTGCCAGCGAGCCGAAGCGATCTATACGCCGCGGTCCTACTAGCCCGCCGCCGCCTCCGGCACCGTCCCAAATCTCCGCTCGCGCGAATGGAACTCGTTCACCGCGCTCTGTAGATCAGTGGCTGT
>DASYIM010000172.1:0-9943 GCA_035997625.1 Gemmatimonadaceae bacterium | reverse complement strand
TGTCGAACCGGCGCGCTCGTCGATACGCGCGCTTTTTCCCCCGGACACGTTGCTGGTGGTGCCGCGCGGCACGCACATCAAGCCCGAGCTCGAGCGAACCTGGACCGAGGCCCAGCACCACATCGATCTGGCTCGCCGGCGCGGAGAAGACACCCCGAGCCGCGACGAGCTGTTCGAGTCACCCGACGAGACGTTGCGAGCGCTCGCTGCGTACGGAACGATGGACCTCTCGGGTGAAAGCGGCGCCCTGATTTTTCCGTTCCGCGAGCCCGAAGAGATTCAACGCGACATCAAACGCCTGAAGCACATAGTCGCCGACGGTATTCCGACGCTGGTCCTCTGCGACAACGCGGGGCAGGCGGAGCGACTCGACGAGCTGCTGAACGACGACCGCGTCTCACCGGCCACACTGGCCATCGGCGTCCTGGACGGCGGATTCGTCATCCCTCCGCGTGGTGAGTTTCCCGGATATCGCGTTCTCACTGATCACGAAATCTTCCGTCGCGAGCGACGCTTCCGTCGCGCGCGTCGCTACGCCACCGGCAGCGCGCTGGAGAGCCTCACGGCGCTCAAGCCGGGTGACTACGTGGTGCATCTCGAGCACGGCGTGGGGATCTATCGCGGCATGGAGAAAATGTTTGTCCGCGAGAGCACCGTCGAAGTCGCGGTCATCGAGTACGAGGGCGGTGACCGGCTTAACGTCCCGCTTTACCGCATCGACCAGGTAGAGCGGTACCGCTCCGCCGACGACATCAGCTCGGAGGCGCCGCCCCCGAGGCTGCACTCGCTCGGCGGAAAGCGCTGGGCTTCCCAGCGTGACAAGACGCGCGCGGCGATCCAGGAAATGACGGTGGAGCTGCTCGATCTGTACGCGCGCCGAAAAGTTGCCACGCGTCCTCCGCACCTGCCGGATACTGTCTGGCAGCGACAACTGGAATCCTCGTTTCTGTTCGAGGACACCCCCGACCAGCGGACCGCGACGACTGACGTGAAAGGCGACATGGAGAAGCCGCGACCCATGGACCGTCTTCTCGTCGGCGACGTCGGTTACGGCAAAACGGAGATCGCCGTCCGCGCGGCTTTCAAGGCCGTTCAGTCTGGCAAACAGGTAGTGGTGCTCGTCCCCACGACCATTCTTGCCGACCAGCACGCGCGAACCTTCGGCGAGCGGCTGGCGGATTTTCCGGTGAAGGTCGACACCCTCAGTCGCTTTCAGACGACAAAGGAACAGGAAGTCGTGCTCAAGGATCTGAAAGCGGGGAAGACGGACATCGTCATCGGCACCCATCGCTTGCTCAGCGCCGACGTCGCGTTCGCCCAATTGGGTCTCATCGTCGTTGACGAGGAGCATCGCTTCGGTGTCAAACACAAGGAAAGGTTGAAGAAGCTCCGCCTCGACACCGATGTACTTACGCTGACAGCAACTCCGATCCCGCGCACGCTCCATCTCTCGCTTGCCGGCCTGCGCGACATGACCCTGATGCAAACGCCGCCCCGGGATCGGTCTCCGGTGCTTACCTACGTCGAGCCCTGGGATGATGGACTCATCGACGAAGGTATCTCCCGCGAGCTCGACCGAGGCGGTCAGGTTTTCTTCGTCCACAACCGGGTGGAGACGATCGAGGGCATCGCCGACCACATTCGGCGCGTCGTTCCGCGCGCTCGCGTCGGCGTCGGACACGGCCAGATGCGCGAGCACCAGCTCGAGAACGTTATGCGCAGCTTCGTCAACGGAGAGATCGACGTGCTGGTCTCGACAATGATCGTGGAGTCGGGCCTCGACGTGCCAAACGCCAACACCATGTTCGTCAATCGGGCGGATACGTTTGGGCTCGCCCAGCTGTACCAGCTGCGCGGCCGGGTCGGCCGATCGCACCGCCGGGCGAGCTGCTATCTATTGGTGCCCGACTCGATCGACGAGGACGCCAACCGCCGGCTGACGATTCTCGAACATCATACACAGCTGGGAGCGGGCTATCAGATCGCCCTCAAGGATCTGGAGCTGCGCGGCGCCGGCAACCTTCTCGGCCCGGAACAGTCGGGGTTCGTCCACGCCGTCGGCTTCGACATGTACCTCCGAATGCTCGATGAGACGGTGAGCCGCGTCCTGAGGGGAGGAGATGCTCCGCGGCTCCAGCCGGCAGAAATTTCGGTCGACCTGCCGTCCTATCTTCCCGACGACTTCATCAACTCCCAGGAAGCCAAGCTCGATATCTATCGAAGGCTGACCCACATGACGGACATCTTCGAAATCGATGCTCTGCGAGCCGAGGTGCGAGATCGGTTTGGCGTCCTTCCCGAGGCTGCCCGCAACTTCTTTGCGGTGGCGCTGTTGCGGGTTCTCGGCGGCGCCTCGGACATCGAGTCTGTGCTGGTGCGCGGAAACGAAGCCCGTATTACCTTTCGCGAGCACGCAGTACCCCGTATGAAGGGGATTTCGGCGGCGTTCCACGAGGTACAGTTCCAGGCGGAAGTGCGACGCGCTCACCCGCTCTCACTCAAGCTCACCCGGCTTGGAGGAGCTGAAATGCTCGATGGACTTGTCCGTGCCCTGACTACACTGCGGCCCACCTGACAGCCAACTGCACATTAAACATGAAACGGAATTTCGTTGTTGCCGCGGCAGCCGTTCTTACTATTTCAGCCTGCTCCGGTCTGAAGGACGCGCTGAACGCCCACACTGACTGGGTTGCGCGCGCCGGCTCCGCGGAGCTCACCGTCGCCAAGCTGGGCACCCTGCTGGGCAAGTCCCGCGCACCGATTCGCAAGGATATCGCAAAATCCATCGCCAACGTCTGGGTCGATTACCAGCTGCTCGGCGAGGCCGCGGCGCGGAATGATTCGCTGGCCGATCCCAAGGATATCGACGAAGCGATGTGGCCGGCGATCGCCAGCCTCAAGGCCCGTAAATGGTACGAGATCGTCTCCAAGAGCTGGGGCGTCGAAGACACGGCCGCGGCGCGGCGCCAGTGGGAAGCGGGCCAGATTCTCGGTGCCGACCACATTCTCCTCCTCACGCAGGGGATGAACGACGCGAAGAAGGCGGATGTGAAGAAGCAGATCGACGCCATTCGTGGCAGGGTTACGCCCGCCAACTTCGCTGCTTCGGCGAGAGCTGCCAGCCAGGACCAGGCGTCGGCGCGCTCGGGCGGATCGCTCGGACTGTTTCCACGCGGCGCGATGGTTCCGGAGTTCGAGCGGGCGCTCCTCGCCCTCAAGCCGGGCGAAATCTCACCGGTGATCGAGACCCAGTTCGGCTATCACATCATTCACCGTCCGACCTACGACCAGGTCAAGGGTGACTTGCTGAAGTATTCGAAGGGCAAGACTGTGGCGGTTGCCGAGAGCACCTATCTCGCCAGGCTCGAGGAGAACGGCAAAGTCGAGGTGAAGAAGGGAGCGGTCGCCACCGTCCGCGCACTGGGCAACGACCCCGATGCGTACCGACGCGACAATTCGGTGCTGGCGACGTCCTCAGCTGGAAAATTCACGACCGCACGTCTTGTCGGGTGGCTGGAGACGTACCCGCCCAATGCGAGAATCCTCGATCAGATCAAGCAGTCGCCGGACTCCCTCGTGCAGAACATGATTCGCAACTTCGTGAAGAACGAGCTCGTTCTGAAACAGGCGGACAGCGCCAAGGTTGTCATCGACCCCGCCGAGATCGCGCAGCTGCATACGAGTTTCCTGAACGCGGTCCGCTCGGCGTGGTCGCAGCTGGGCGTAACGCCGGTGTCGCTGTCGGACAGTGCCAAGACGGAGTCCGATCGTGAAAAGCTCGCCGCGAAACGCATCGACGATTACTTCAGCCGCATGGTCCAGGAGCAGGCGCCGTTCGTTCCGGTGCCGACGCCGCTCTCCAACGTTCTGCGCCAGAAGTACAAGTATTCCTTCAACGACGCCGGCTTCGACCGCGCCGTCCAGGAAGCATCCAAGATCAGAAACTCGGCTGACTCTGCCCGCACGTCCCGTCAGCCGGCCACAGCAGTGCCTCTCGGTCCCGCGGCTCCGTCCGCTCCGCCGGCAGCATCGTCAACCACCCCGAGTGGAAAGCAGTGATTGAACCGGGATTCGATCGGGGGGTAGGAGTTCGGATGATCAGAAGACTCGTTCTCGTCGCGGGCCTGGTGCCCGCGGCGCTCGTGGCCCAGGTTCCTGGCGCCGCCACCGTTTCAGCGCCGGCCTCGCTTCCCGTCGATCGCGTGGTCGCTATCGTCGGCGATCAGGCATTGCTATGGAGCGATGTTCTCACCGCCATCAACCAGCGGCGCGCGCAGGGCATGACGCTGCCGCCTGATTCCGCTGGTCAGGCCGCACTTGGCCGTACAGTGCTGAACGAGCTGGTCGATGAAGAGATCCTGGTGCAGAAGGCCAAGGAGATGAAGCTCGAGGTCGTCGACGCCGAGGTGATCTCCGCCGCCGACCGCCAGATCAAGCAGGCACGAACACAGTTTCCGTCCGAGGAGGAGTATCGGGCCGAGCTGCGCAAAGCCGGTCTTGGCAGCCCCGAAGAGTATCGAAAGGGCCTTATCGAGCAGTACCGCAAGCAGAACCTCCAGCAGAAAGCCTTCGCCGAGCTGCGCAAGCAGGCAAAGCCGGTCAACGTCACGGATGAGGAGATCACCGCCGCGTTCGAGCGCAGCCGCGCTGATCTTCAGAAGCGGCCGGCGACAATCACGTTCAGGCAGATAGTGGTGGCACCGCACGCGTCCGCGCCCGCCAAGGCCAGGGCAAAGGCGCGCGCCGACTCTCTGCTCGTCGAAATCAGGAAGGGCGGCGATTTCGAGCAAATCGCAAAACGGGAGTCGATGGATCCGGGCACGAAACAGCTCGGCGGCGATCTCGGCTGGAATCGTCGCGGCAGCGGACTCGTTCCGGAATTCGAGGGGATGATGTTTGCTCTTCATCCGGGCGAGGTCAGCCCCGTCATCGAAACGGCGTTCGGGTATCACATCATTCGGGTCGATCGCGTTCAGGCGGCCGAAGTGAAGGCACGCCACATCCTTATCGCGCCGGAGATCGATTCAGCCGACATCGCAGCGGCGAAGGTCGAAGCCGATACCGTCGCCGCTCAGTGGCGTCGCGGGGTCTCGTACGATTCGCTCGTCGCCAAGCACCACGATGCGACCGAAGAAAAGGGCGTTCTCCAGCCGTATCCGCGAGATTCGCTGCCCGCGTCGTACGGTGGTGCGCTGGTCGGCGCAAAAGCGGGCACCATCACTGATCCGTTCCAGCTGGCGAACCCGCGTGGTCAGCCGAAGTACGCCGTGATCCAGGTCGTAACCCTGACCGACGCCGGCGAGTACAACCAGAGCGAGATACGCGAGCAGATTCGCGCCCAGCTTTCCGATGAGCGATCGATCAGGCAGCTTCTCGATGGGATGCGAAAGCAGACTTACGTGTCGCTCAGGCTGTAGCGGGTGAAGGCACGCCTTGCCATGACCGTGGGTGATCCCCGCGGAATTGGACCGGAGATCGTAGCCAAAGCGCTCGCTGACCCACGGGTCGGCGAGCGCTGTGACGTTGTAGTGGTCGGGCCGGCGGAAGCCGGCGTCACCGTCGGCGAGTCGGTCGGGACGTGGTCATCCGGAGCTTCGGCCGCCGACGCCGGACGATTGAGTGGATTGGCCATCGAGCGTGCCGTATCCATGGCGATGGCGGGAGAGGTCGACGGCATCGTCACCGCGCCAATCGACAAATCAGCGCTGCACGCCGGCGGGTACGATTATCCCGGTCACACCGAGATGCTCGCCGCGCTGACCAAATCGCGCGTAGCGATGATGCTCGCGTCTGATAAACTCAGGGTAGTGCTCGCCACAACGCACCTCCCGCTCAGAGACGTGCCGCGCGCGCTCACCCACCAGACCATCGTCGACGCGGCAAGAATCACCCGGGAGGGGCTGCGAGACTGGCTCGGCGTCGCGGACCCGCGCATTGCGCTCTGCGCACTCAATCCGCACGCGGGCGACGCGGGAAGATTTGGAGACGAGGACACCAGGCTACTTGCGCCGGCGGCGCGAGAAGCAATGATCGCCGGTCCATTCCCGGCTGACACGGTGTTTGTACGCGCCATGCGGGGAGAGTTCGACGCCGTTATCGCGCCCTATCACGACGTGGGAATGACGGCAATCAAGGTCGCGTCATTCGGCAGCGCGGTGAATCTCACCCTCGGCTTGCCCTTCCCCCGCACATCTCCTGACCACGGCACCGCTCTCGACATTGCCGGCCAGAACCGCGCCGATCCGTCGAGCATGATCGCCGCTACGCTTCTGTGTGCGTCGATTGCGTCTCGCGTTCAGTCCCACGGCGATCGCCCAGCGAGTGCAGATCGACCGCGAGAGTCTCGATCCGCCGGCCGTCCATCTCGCGCACGATGAAGATCGCGCCGCCGGCGATCACGCGATCACCGATGAGTGGCAGGCGCCCGAGAACACCGAAGACGTAACCGCCGATGGTGGTGTAGTCCTCGTCGGGAACCGACAGCCCGAAGTGCTCATTGAGCTCGCCGATGTGGGTGCTGCCGGGCACCATCGTCTCGCCCGCGCGCGTGTGCATCGGCGCCTCGGCGTCCTCGGGAGTGTCGTACTCATCGAGTATCTCGCCGACGATCTCCTCCAGCAGATCTTCCATCGTTACCACACCGGCCGTTCCGCCGTATTCGTCGAGCACTATCGCCATGTGTTCCTTGAGCCGCTTGAAATCGGCGAGCACCTCCTCGACCTCGCGCGATCCCGGGATCACGTGCACCGGACGCATGATCGATGGCAGATCGAACGCCTCGGTGTTGCGCCCCGGCGCCAGCAACTTCAGCAGATCCTTGGCGAGTACGACCCCGATGATGTTGTCGATCGATTCATCGTAAACGGGATAGCGCGACAGTCCGCTTTCCTGTACCACCCCGAGAACTTCCGATAGCGTCGCTTCGACCGGCAGGGCGACGAGCTCGGTGCGCGGCGTCATCACTTCGCGGGCATTCTTCTCCGAGAACTCGAACACGGCATCGATCAGATCGGCGTCGTGGGCCTGCATCTGTCCGCCTTCCTGCGATTGCTCGACCAGCAGCCGGATCTCTTCCGGCGAGTGAACCGCCTCATCCTGGCCGGCCGCTTCCTGTCCGAGCGCGTGCAGGATGACCTGGGACGACTTGTTCAGGAAATACGTGAAAGGCTTGGTGAGGTACGCGAAAAGGAGCAGCGGCGGCGCGAGCCACTTGGCGAGGGCCTCCGGATGATTGAGGGCTGCCGCCTTCGGGGTCAGCTCACCGAAGACGACGTGGAGGTATGTCACGACTATCAGCGCGATCGTGGCGCCGATGGTGATACGAGCCGAGGCTTCGATCGCGAAGGGGAGGCTCTCGAATACGTTGGCGAACATTTCTCCGAGCGTCGCCTCGGCCACCCAACCCAGCCCCAGGCTGGACAGGGTTACTCCAAGCTGGCTCGCGGAAAGAACGCGGGAGATATTTGATGAGGCGCGCAGCGCAATGCGGGCGAGCCGGTCGCCGCTCCGGGTCATCGCCTCCAAACGCGTCCTTCTTGAACGGACAAGAGCGAACTCGGCGCCAACGAAGAACGCGTTGAGGAGCACGAGCAGAATTATGGCGAGTAGCCGACCGAGCACGGATTCAAGTTACCACAATTCCGGGCACGGACACCAGCATAACGACGGTCACGACCACGGCCCCGGGCACTCTCACGCGGCCGATGCGTCGGTGCCGGCATTGCGCCTGACTCTGGTTCTCACCGCCGTTCTGCTGGTGGTGGAAGTAATTGGCGGGCTGCTCTCCAATTCCATTGCGCTGCTCGCCGATGCCGGCCACATGCTGACCGATGTTGCCGCCGTCGGATTGGCGCTGTTCGTGGCGTGGTTCAGCAAGCAGCCCGGCACGCCGGCGAAGACATACGGGTTTCTGCGGTGGGAGATTCTGGCCGCGTTCATCAACGGCTCGACGCTGCTCCTGATCTCCGCCTGGATTCTCTGGGAGGCGGTGAACCGCCTGCGCCTGCCCCAGCCGGTGCAGGGCGGCTTGATGCTGTCGGTGGCGACGGCGGGCCTCGTCGTGAACATCATCGCGGCCCGAATTCTTCACGGAAGCTCGTCGGGGAATCTCAATGCGCGGGGGGCATATCTGCACGTGCTCGGCGATCTGCTGGCGACCGCCGGAACGATCGTCGCCGCTCTTCTCATCCAGCTCACGGGCTGGTTGATGGCGGATCCCATCGCATCGATCCTCACCACGGTTCTCATCATGAGCGGCGCGTGGCGGCTGGTCCGCGAATCGGTCGACATACTGCTGGAATCGACCCCCGCGCACATCCCGCTTCCTGCAGTGCGAGGCCAGCTGGAAGCCATTCCGGGCATCGAATCAGTGCACGATCTGCACGTCTGGTCAGTTACGCCCGCCGTTATCGCCATGAGCGCCCACTGCATCGTCCGCGAGCCGGACAAGCACCAGCACGTACTAGAGCACATTCATGACGCGATGCGGCTTTTCGGCATCCAGCACGTAACAATTCAGCTGGAGCGGGACGAAATGGTCGACCGGGAGAGACACTTGCACGCCTAGCTAACTTATAAGGCTATGGCTAAGCAGGAAATTCGTAACGTCGCAATCATCGCGCACGTCGATCACGGCAAGACTACTCTCGTCGACAAAATGCTCCGGCAGGCCGGTGCATTTCGCGAGAACCAGGTCGTGGTGGAGCGTGTGATGGATTCCAACCCCCTCGAGAGAGAGCGGGGCATAACCATTCTGGCGAAGAACACATCCATTCGCTGGCATGGCACCAAGATCAACATCGTCGACACGCCCGGTCACTCCGATTTCGGGGGCGAGGTCGAGCGCATCCTGCGCATGGTCGATGGCGTCCTTCTCGTCGTCGATGCATTCGATGGTCCGATGCCGCAGACACGATTCGTGCTGCGAAAGGCGCTCGCTCTGCAGCGGACACCCATTGTCGTCATCAACAAGATCGATCGTCCCGGCGCGGACCCGATGCGGGTGCACGACGAGGTTCTCGATCTGTTCATCGAGCTCGAGGCCGACGAGGCCCAGCTCGACGCGCCCGTCGTCTATGCATCGGCGCGAGAAGGTGTAGCCACGATGGATATGGATGTCACTCCGGTCGACTTGTCGCCTTTGTTCCACGCTATCGTGAAGCACGTCCCGGCGCCGCCCAGTGACGCGACGAGTCCATTTCAGATGCTGATCTCGACGATCGACCACTCTCCCTACCTCGGACGCCTCGGCATTGGTCGTATCGAGCGGGGGACCGTCCACGTCGGTGACGCCGTTACGCTCCTGCCGCTGGATCAATCGCAGAAGAGCGAGCAGTCACGGGTGACGAGGCTGTTCGCGTACGAAGGCCTCGATCGCATCGAGGTGCCCGAGGCATCGGCGGGAGAGATCGTCGCACTCGCCGGGCTGGAGGGCGTGGAGATCGGGCTCACGGTAACCGATACTGAGCATCCCGAGCGGCTCGCCGGAATATCAGTCGAAGAGCCGACCATCTCCGTCGATTTTCTCGTCAACAACTCCCCTTTCGCCGGCAAGGAGGGGAAGTTCGTGACCTCCCGCCAGCTGCGAGAAAGGTTGTACCGCGAGCTGGAGCGCAACGTCGCGCTCCGCGTGGAAGACACGGATTCCACCGACACGTGGACGGTCTCTGGTCGCGGCGAGCTGCATCTCACCATTCTCATGGAGACGATGCGCCGCGAGGGGTATGAGTTCCAGGTTTCGCGTCCGCGCGTCATCACCCGCGAAGGCCCGCAGGGCGAGAGGCTCGAGCCGTACGAGGAGCTCGCCATCGATGTCCCCGAAGAATTCCTCGGCGTCGTCATCGAGAAGCTCGGACCGCGCCGCGCGGCGATGCTGGAGATGAAAAATCCGGGGCAGGGAATGGTGCGACTCCTTTACAAGATCCCCGCGCGTGGGTTGTTCGGA
>DASYIM010000171.1:0-16579 GCA_035997625.1 Gemmatimonadaceae bacterium | reverse complement strand
TCTCTCCCAGCCCGTCCAGCTTGTCGCCCAGATCGAGGATCAGGCGCTCGGCCTTCTTTCTTCCTACACGCGGAACGCTCTGAAGTGTCGGGATGTCTTTTTCCCTGATCGCTCTGATGAGGCGCGTCCCAGACAGCGCTGACAGCATCCCGATTGCCAGTGATGGTCCGATGCCGTTGGCGGTGAGTAGCTTCTCGAACAGCCGCTTCTCGAACACGCTGCTGAAACCGAACAGCTGCCACGAATCTTCCTTGACGACGAGCGACGTATGCAGCGACACGTCCTCGCCGACACGGGGGAGCGACTCGAAGACGCCGAGCGGGATCACCAGCTCGTAGGCGACGCCGCCGGTGGTCATCACCTCGAGCGAGTCCAGATCCTTGGCGACGAGCCTGCCTTCGACCCGCGCGATCACGGAATTGTCCTCAGTCGCATCGGCTCGATTCTCGGCAAGTCGGGCATCAGCGCGAACGCCAGCGCCGCCGCGACTCCATCAGAGGCGTCACTGGGCTGCGGCGCGGATTTGAGCCGCAAGAGGCGCATCACCATGAACTGGATCTGCAGCTTCGTCGCGGCACCCGTTCCCGCCACCGCTTTCTTGATCTCGGAAGGCGGATATTCGTGGATCTCGAGCCCGGCTTGCGCCCCCGCCAGCAGGATGACCCCGCGCGCGTGACCGAGCACTACGGTCGTGCGGACATTTCGGGCGTAGAAGATGTCTTCGATCGAAAGGACAGCTGGCTTGTGTCGCTGGATCAGCTCTACCACGCCGTCGTGGATCTCGGCCAGTCGCTGGGGCAGCTCGTCGCGCGGCTTGGTGCGGATCACTCCGCACTCCACAAGCGTCAGCGGATTGCGGCCTTCCTTGCGAACTACACCGTAGCCGGTGATCGCGGTACCGGGATCGATGCCGAGGACCGTGAAGGATTGCGCATCACGCACCGGACATCTGCTCGACGTCCATGTCGAAATTCGCCGAGACTTTCTGGACGTCGTCCAGGTCTTCCAGCTCCTCGAGCAGCTTGACCAGAGATTCCGCGTTCTTTCCCTCGACGTGCACAGTCGACTTGGGGATGAACGTGACCTCCGACTCGACGATCTCGATTCCCGCCTTCTTGATCGCGTCCTCGACGAGATGGATGCCGTGCGGGTCGGTCGTCACCACGAACTGGCCCTCCTCCGCCTTGAAATCCTCGGCGCCGCCATCGAGCGCCACCTCGAGAACTTTGTCTTCCTCGTAACTGGCACCGTCGATGTAAATCTGGCCTTTGCGATCGAACAGGTACGACACCGAATTCGGCGGTCCAAGATTGCCGCCGAGGCGAGTGAGCTTGTGCCGGATCTCGGCTACCGTTCGGGTGGTGTTGTCACTGAGAGCGGATATGAGTATGGCGACGCCACCGGGGCCGTAACCCTCGTACTGGACCTCGGTGTAGTGCACGCCCTCCAACTCGCCCGTCCCTTTCTTGATGGCGCGCTCGATGTTCTCCTTTGGCATCGACTTGGCTTTCGCGGTGTCGATCGCTGTGCGCAGACGCGGATTACCGGCAGGATCGCCGCCTCCGATCTTGGCGGCCATCGTGATCTCACGAATCAGCTTCGTGAATTGCGCGCCGCGCTTGGCGTCGGTCGCGGCTTTGTAGTGCTTGATCTGTTTCCACTTACTATGACCGGCCATAATCTCAGGTTACGGGAAAAGCGTCGTCACAAGGTGAAACTTCAGTGTGCAGCTATTCTGGTCCCAGCCGACGGCGTCGAGGTCAGCTCATGGATCAACGCGTTCAACTCGACCCTCGATGCCTCATCTAACTGCGCGAACGCGGCTTTGACAAGGTCCTCGAAGGCCAGCGCGCACCGCGCGCGATCATGTCCGGTGAGACCGCCGACAATTCCAAATGCAGTCGATCGAATCCCGCTCGGCACGGCGATCGAAGCCAGCCATTGCTTAGTGTTCTCCGTCCGCTCGAGCGTCACTTCCCGCGACAGCTCGTAGGGCGGCAGGATGCCGGCGCAAAGTCGCCCCAGCTGCAGGCAGGCAATCAGTGTCTCCCTGTCGCCGCCCAGCGCCGCCCGTCCCGCCGCCGCGGTAAGCGAGCGGAATCGAAAAACGGGTGTCGCAAGAGCGAACCGAGGGAGCTGACCGAGCACACTCCGAATCTAGGCACCGGCTACGCGCGCGGCTACATTCCGATTTATGGCCGCACCGGTCCTGAACCCCCCAAAATCGATACTCTGGGTGGACGATGAAGGTGAGCTTCTCGAGCCTCACCGCATCTTCCTTCGCTCAAAAGGCTATACAGTAGAATGGGCTTCCAACGCCGATGACGCGATCGAGCTGCTGAGGCGCCGCCCGTTCGACATCCTGCTCCTCGACGAGCAGATGCCCGGCAAGCGCGGCCTCGAGGTGTTCCGGGATGTTCGCGAGCTGGCGCCGACACTGCCGGTGGTGATGGTGACCAAGAGCGAGGAGGACTCGACCCTCAAGGAAGCCATCGGCGCCAACGTCCGCGACTATCTGGTCAAGCCGATCAACCCGCGTCAGGTGCTGACAGTCGTCACGCGCATCCTCGAAGGCCCGCGGATCAGGCAGCAGGCGATCGCCCGCAGCTTCGTTGAAAGATTCCGCGCCATCGAGCTCGAGCGCGACAAGAATCTGGATTGGCGGGGATGGATCGATCGCTACGATGAACTTATGCGGTGGGATGTGGATCTCGCCGCCGCCGGCGAGATGGGATTGTACGAGTCACTGCAGGGTCTCTATCCCGACATGCACCGCGAGTTCGCGGCGTACATCAAGCAGAACTACCCGGAGTGGCTCAAGGATCTGAACGGCAACCGCCCGCCGCTCTCCATTGACATCGTCAGCGAGTTCGTGCTGCCGATTCTGGAGCGCGACAAGGCGGCGGTGTTCATCGTCGTCGACTGTTTGCGCCTCGACCAGTGGCGCGCGCTGGAGCCTTTGCTCGCTCCGTACTTCGACGTCGAGACGACGCATTACTACGCCGTGCTGCCGACGGCGACACCGTACTCGCGTAACGCGCTGTTCAGCGGACTGTTCCCGGGCGAGATCGCGGCTCGCCTCCCCGACTGGTGGGGCAACGCCGATCGCGAGGACGAGTCGCTCAACGCCCACGAGCGTGACCTGCTGGAAAACCACCTCGAGGAGCTCTGTGGCAAGACGCCCGTCCGCTACCAGAAGATCTCGACCGCCGCCAACTCCGACGAGCTGGAGCGACATCTGGGAACGGCAATCGGACCCGAGGGTGTGAGCGCGTTCGTCTTCAACTTCGTGGATTTGCTGACCCACGGCCGCAGCGAGTCGCAGATACTGTATGAAGTCGCCCGCGACGAGATCGCGCTGAGGCAGATCACCCGCCAGTGGTTCCAGCGCTCGGCGTTGTTCAGCGTCCTCAAGGAAGCATCTCGCCGGAAGATCTCAGTGCTCCTCACCACCGACCACGGCTCCATTCACTGCAACACGCCGGCGACGGTTTACGCCAAGCGTGACGCCAGCGCGAATCTGCGTTACAAGTTCGGCGAGGACCTCCGCGCGGAGCGTCCGGATCAG
Organism: Gemmatimonadaceae bacterium; assembly: GCA_035997625.1. Lineage (GTDB taxonomy): Bacteria > Gemmatimonadota > Gemmatimonadetes > Gemmatimonadales > Gemmatimonadaceae > UBA4720. The sequence continues at coordinate 13,011 of DASYIM010000171.1, read as the reverse complement.
GCGCTGTTGTTCAGCAGCGAGGACATGCTGAGGCTGCCGCGGAGGGGCGCGGGCGGGAACACCCTTCTCGCCACCAACGATTGCTTCTTCGTCTATCCCACCAAGCTGCGCGAGTACCAGAGCCGTTACCGCGGATCGTTCCTGCACGGCGGTGTCACGCCCGAGGAAGTGATTCTGCCTCTGGCGCTGCTGACGCCACGCCGGTAATTCGCTTGCGCGCAGCGCGCCCGGAGTCCGCCAACCGATGCAGTCGATGACCGCGACGGAGTCTCCGCGAACGGCGTCGGTTTACAAGAGGCTGCTGCCGTACCTGCGCCCGCACGCCTGGCGAATGGCGATCACGATCGCGTGCAATCTGTTGGCGGCGCTGCTCGACGGATTTGCCATCGCGCTGCTGATCCCGTTCCTCAACATCCTGTTCCATCAGCCGTCGGTCACTACCAAATCCGGTTGGATCTCGAGGCTCCTGGATTCGACCGTGGGGAGTCAGATCATTCCCGGCGACGAGATGCACTCGCTGCGAAACGTCATTCTGCTCGTCCTTGCCTCGGTTCTGCTCAAGAACGTGCTGGTGTGGATCGCGGGGCAGTTCGGCGCGACGCTGCAGGAGTACGTCACGCGCGATCTGCGAAACTCGGTCTATCGTCATCTCGCGCATCTGCCGCTGGGTTACTTCACCCAGATGAAGGCCGGGCAGATCCTCTCGCGGGTGATCAACGACACCTACGAGACGCGTCTCATTCTCACCCAGATCGTAACGCAATCGCTGCAGAGCGCATCGCTGGTGATCGTCTACATTGCGATTCTGTTCAGCATCTCCTGGCAACTGTCGTTGATCGCGCTGGTGATCCTCCCGTTGTTGAGCCTGTCGCTGCAGCCGATGCTCAAGAGGCTTCGTCGCGGCAGTCTCCGCCGCGGCAACGTGCACGGCGAGATGACGAGCGTGCTGCAGGAGACGATCAGCGGGATTCGTCTGGTGAAAGCCAGCGGAACCGAGAGCTACGAGGAAGGGCGCTTCGCCGACGGCAGCAACAAATACGCGCGCAGCAGTCTCAAGCTGACGCGTCTGGCGCTGCTGGCCCCGCCGGTGACGGAAATCATTGGAACTCTGATCGCCGTGCTGGTCCTCTGGATCGGCGCCTGGCAGGTTCTGCGCGGTGGCACCATGACCGGCGCGACACTGCTCGCTTTCCTGACGCTCGTACTGCGACTGCTCCAGCCTTTGAAACAACTGTCGCAGATGCGTACCACGGCCCAGTCATCGCTCGCCTCGGCGGAGAGGCTGTTCGAGATCCTCGACTCCCCGGCGGAGTTTCAGCGCGACAGCGGCATCAGGGACACGGCCAGCTTCGACCGCGATCTCCGATTCGAGAATGTCAGCTTTTCGTACGGCGACGCGCCGGTTCTCCGCAACGTCGATCTTGTGGCGCGAAAGGGCGAAGTAGTCGCGCTGGTCGGGCCAAGCGGGTCGGGAAAGAGCACGCTGGTCGATCTCATTCCGCGGTTCTACGAGCCGGCCAGCGGACGCATCGTTCTCGACGGCGTAGATACTCGCGAGATCAAGCTGCCGGTGCTTCGCGGCCTCACCGGAATCGTGAGCCAGGAGACGGTTCTCTTCCACGATACGGTGCGAAACAACGTCGCCTACGGCGCGCCCGGCAAGTACACCCAGCAACAAATCGAGGATGCCGCAAAGGCCGCCAACGCGCACAGCTTCATTATGGAGCTGCCAAACGGTTACGACACGATGCTCGGCGAGCGCGGCACGCGTTTATCGGGGGGCCAGCGCCAGCGACTCGCGATTGCACGGGCCTTGCTGAGTGATCCCCCGATTCTCATTCTCGATGAGGCGACTTCCGCGCTGGACACCGAATCCGAGCGCCTGGTGCAGGAAGCCGTCGATCGATTGTTGCAGGGAAGGACGGTGTTCGTGATCGCGCACAGGCTGTCGACGATCACGCACGCAGATCAGATCGTCTTTCTCGATCGTGGTGAAATCGTGGAGCGCGGGACACACGCCGACTTGCTGGCCAGGCGCGGTGCGTACTCGCGTCTCTACACTTTGCAGTTTGGGAGCGCCGCCGACAACGGCGACGATGGCAGCCAAACCGACGAGAAGGCCAGTAAGCTCGCATCTTCAGCAGGGTAACGCACTTTGCACGTTTTATTTCTTCATGCCGGTCGTGAATGGTCAGGCACCGCCCGTCTGTTTGCGCGAGCCGGGCGCGGCATCTCCGAGCGCGGGGCCAAGGTCACGCTGCTGGTGACGCCCGACAGCAACGTGCATCTCGCCGTCTCGCCGCGTCGCGATCCGGGCCAGCCACGCCACACGCCGATCCCCGAGCCGTTCGAGATAATCCCGTTCGCCACCGACGGCTGGTTCTTCACCGCCGCGCGCCGGCTGCGGCGGATTTTCCGCCGCTGGGACGCCGACACGATCTTCGTCTCCACCGATCGCGAGCACCTGATTGCCGCAACCGCCTGCTGGATGAGCCGAAATGGAACCGTCGTGCGATGGACGCCCGCGGGCAGGCAGCTCGAGCTGGGACCGGCCGGTCGCTGGGCGGCGCGACTCGCGCGCACCGCGTATCTCTTCTCCAGCGAGACCGATCGCCGCGCGTCCAGTCTTCCCAAGAACGCAGTTGACGCATCGGTTGCCCAGATAGGCGTCGATGTCTCTGCCTACCCCGCCGACGGCGCCAAACCGCCGGCTCCGGAGGGCGACGCGGCGGCACAGCAGCCGGCCCTCAAGTACATAGTCTGCATTTACGATCCGAGTTCACGGGGCCGGGCCGCCACGGCGATTCGCACTATCTCGATGCTGGCGCCGCGTCATCCGGATCTGCGATTGATCATTGTCGGCCAGGGCTCGGACGATGAGGATCTCCGCATGCAGGCCGCCGCTCTGCGCGTCTTGCACCTGGTCAGCTTCCTCGGTGAGCGCGACGACGTCGTCAGCCTGATGCGGGACGCGCATCTGGGGTGGGTCGTCGCCGAGGCCGATACGGGGGCCTATGGAATCCTCGACCTGATGGCGGTGGGAATCCCGACGGTGGCGAGCGAAGGCGGTGTCGCGCAACGCTACATCGCCAACGGCATCAGTGGTGCGCTCTATCCGCCCGATGACTCCGCATCCACGGCGGCAACGGTCGCCGGGATGCTCCTCAGCGACGAAGTGCGCGAAGCAATGGGGAAGGCCGCGCGGACCAGAGTCGCCAGAGAATTCCCGGAGACGGAGATGATAGAGGGCTTCGATCGCGCTGCCAACAACGCGCGAACACGGGGCCGCCGGTAGAAAACGTGAGTCCATCCAACCGCGGTTCCCCGGACGTAACGGCGGTGATCGCGGCGCACAACGAATCCGCGAACATTGAAGCCTGCATCGCCAGCGTGGACTGGGCGCGCGAAGTGATCGTCGTCGAGAACGATTCGGTGGATGACACCATCGATCGGGCCCGTTCCGCCGGAGCGACGGTGATAAGCCCGGGCTTCACGACAATCGGCGCCGCGCGCAATCACGCCATCGCGCGGACCAAGACTGGCTGGATCTTCGTCCTCGACGCGGACGAGCGCTGCACGCCTGAGCTGGCAGAAGAGATCGGTCAGATCGTCGCCCGTCCCCGGAACGCGGGGGCCTACCGCGTTCCCCGTCGCAATTTCTTTCTCGGGAAGGAGATACGGCACGGAGGGTGGGGCAGCGACAAACCCGTCCGTTTGTTCAGTCGCGAGCTGCGGTACAACGCGAACCTCGTGCACGAGCATGTAGACGTCAGGGGTGGAGAAGTCGGTGAAGTCAGGGGCAAGATGCTGCACTACACCTACAATTCTCTGAGCCAATACTTTGAGAAGTTCGACCGGTACAGCCGCTGGTGGGCTGAGCAGAACTTCGCCAAAGGACGGCGGGGCTCAGCGGCAGCGGTGTTTTTCAAGCCGCCGGCGAGATTCGTGAGCATGTATGTCTTCAAGGGCGCCTTTCGAGATGGTGCTCACGGGCTCATTCTCGCGTGCCTGGCGGCGGCGAGCGTCATGGCCAAGTACGCGAGACTCTGGGAGAAGGGTCGCTAGGCCAGCTGAGTTTTGCCGGCATTCGGGAAGCGGCTCCGCGGCGAAACCTAGACCTTCTTGCCAGCCCAATCCGCGACTTCTTTCGCGACGCGGCGAATCTGGTCATCCGCGAGCTCTGGGAACATCGGCAGCGACAGCTGTTCGCGCGCGATTTTCTCCGTCACCGGAAGATCGCCTTCCCTGTATCCCAGATCGGCGTAGGCTTTTTGCAGGTGCACCGGGATCGGGTAATGGATTCCGGTATGAATTCCCGCGGCCTGAAGCGCTGCCTGCAGCTCCGAGCGCCGCTCGTGATAAACGCCGTAGATGTGATAGACGTGCTTCCGTCCTTTGACTTCGCTCGCGCGCGTGATGCCTGAGGCAGCGAGCAGCTCGTCGTAGCGCCGGGCGTTGGCGCGACGAGCGTCGGTCCACTTGTCCAGCTGGCGCAACTTTACCCGCAGGATCGCGCCTTGAATCGCGTCCATGCGGTAGTTGAACGCGTGGACATCGTGGTAATATTTCTTTTCCTGCCCCCAGTCCCGCAGCAGGCGCATCGTGTGCGCATAAGTGTCGTCGTTTGTTGTCGCAACGCCGGCCTCTCCATACGCGCCGAGGTTCTTGCCGGGGTAGAAGCTGAAGCCGGCTATCTGGCCGATGCCGCCGACACGACGGCCTTTGTATTCGGCGGCGTGCGCCTGCGCGGCGTCTTCGATCACGATCAGGTTCCGGCGCTTCGCGATCTCCATGATCGGATCCATGTCGGCCGGCTGTCCGTACAGATGGACGGGCATGATCGCGCGGGTGCGTGGTGTGATCTTCGATTCGATCTGGGCAACATCCAGCGTTGCCGTGACTGGATCGATATCGACGAAGACAGGTGTTGCGCCTGTATACCTAATAGCCGAGACCGTGGCGATGAACGTCATCGAGACGGTGATGACTTCGTCGCCGGCTTTGATGCCTGCCGCGAGCAGCGCGACGTGAAGGGCGCTGGTACCTGTGTTGACGGCTACGGCGTGCCTAACGTTGTGGAGGGACGCGAACTCCCTCTCGAACGCGTCCACTTCGGGTCCGAGCACGTACGTAGCGCTCGCAAGCACTCGCAAAACAGCCTCGTCAATTTCGGTCTTTATCGACGCGTACTGCGCTTTGAGATCCAGGAATGGGACGGTCATTTGGTAGAAGTCAGCGTTGGCTCGGGAGTGCGATCGCTTCGCCGCGCTTTTGCATCGATTTGTCCGCGGCTTCGAGCATTCTGACGATGGCGAGTCCGCGTTCTCCCGGCGTGACCGGCTGCTCGGCGCCCTCGATGCAGTTGCGGAAATGCGCGACTTCGAGCCGCAGAGCCTCAGTCTCGTTGACTTTCGGTGACCAGAGGTCACCTGTGCGGTAGCTGATCAGCAATTTGCGCCGATCGTCTGGCGTCTCCGTGACCGTGATCCCCTTGTCGTAGATCTTTACTTTCTCGCTCGTCTCGAGATCGTCGTAGACGATCATCCGCTTGCTTCCGCCGACGAGAGTCCGCCTGATTTTGACCGGCGACAGCCAATTGACGTTGATGTGGGCGATGATATCGTCCTCGAAGAACAGCGTCATGAACGCAACGTTGGCTGGTTGTTCCCGCACGTGACTCAGTCCGGTCGCGGACACCGCCACCGGATTCACGCCGAGGACGAAGTCCATAATCGACAGGTCGTGCACCGCCAGATCCCACATGACGTTAACGTCGTGCTGGAAGAGACCGAGGTTCACGCGGGTGGAATCGTAGTACTGGATTCGGCCAAACGAATCCTCGTTGATGACATCCCGAATCTTCCGAACGGCGCCCGTGAACACGAAGGTGTGGTCCACGACCAGTACGAGCTTGCGCTGCGCCGCTTCGTCGATCATCTGCGTGGCTTGCGCCGACGTGGATGCGATCGGTTTCTCCACCAGAACGTGCTTGCCCGCCCGGAGAGCCCCCATCGCCAGGTCGAAGTGTGTCGCGACCGGGGTGGCGATGGCGATCGCGTCGATCCGCCCGTCGCGGAAAAGATCGTCTGGGTTCGTCGTCGTCGTGATACCGGGATACAGGCGGCTGACCTCCGCGAGCCTCCCTTCCGATCGATCGCAAACTGACACGACCTTCCAACCGGTGTCAGCAACGAAGTTTCTTACGAGATTGGGTCCCCAGTAGCCGTAGCCGATTACGCCGATACCTGGCATCTCGAAATACGTCCGGTCAGCGGAGAATGCGAGCCGGCACGCCGGCGACTGTCGCGTCGGCAGGAACATCCTTTGTCACCACGGCGCCGGCGCCAACCAGGGCGCGCTCGCCGATCGTGATTCCACAAAGAATGGCGGCACCGCTGCCGATCGAAGCCCCGCGGCATACCCTCGTAGGAACAACCTTCCAGTCCGCTTCCGTCTGGAGCTTGCCCCCGCTGGTCGCCCGCGGAAAGCGATCATTTATGAACATGACGCCGTGGCCGATGAACACTTCATCCTCGATGGTGACGCCTTCACAAATGAACGTATGGGAAGAAATCTTGCAGCGCGCGCCTACGCTGGCGTTGCGTTGGATCTCGACGAAGGTTCCCACTTTGGTTTCGTCCCCGATCCTGCAGCCGTAGAGATTGACGAGCGTCGGATGAGCAATTCGAACATCCTTTCCCAACTCCACATCCTTCAACCCCATTTAATCCTTTGCCGTCGATTGTGACGATTCCTTTGTCCGCGCAAGTCTAATTGGCGCGGCCTGCGGTCGCCACCGGCCAGGGAATCGTGACCCTGACAATGGCGCGCACGACGAGTACCGTGCTGGAGCGCCGTGTAGATTATGCACGTAATCCCATCGGGCCAAGGTTGAAAGCAATTGCTCAAGACGCGACCGGATAAGTGCGAGTCCTGATAATCGGCACCGACCATCGGTGGCGGATGGAAAGGGGAACGCAGCGCGCGCTCGTGAAGGCGGGCCACACCACCAAACTGATCGATGACCGTCGTGCAAAACGATTGATCGGCTCGAAGCTCACTCAGCTGTGGGCACTCGCACAGGCCCGCCGATTCAAGCCCGATTTCGTATTGCTGTCAAAGTGCCTTGGCCTCACAACCGAAACGGTCGCGACGATCATCGACGGCAAGCAGAACGCGATGTGGTTTCACGACGCCCAGTGGTACAAGAGCGCCTACCGGCCCGACATCGCGCACATCATCAGGATCGGCAAGCTCTCGCAAACGTTTTTCGTGTCGGGATTCGAACGGGAATGGGCCGCCCTCGGGCTCCCCGCGAAATTTCTGCCATCTTGCGCCGATGGCAGCCTTCATCCTGTTCCTCCGAAGAAAGCGTTCGCGTCCGACGTCGTATTCATCGGAACGGGCTACGATCCGACGCGCGCTACCTTTTTAATGAAGGTAGCGAAGAAGTACGACTTCAAGGTGTGGGGGCGCGGATGGGAGGAGTGGCGGAAGCCGCTCAACTGGACCGGCCGAACAGTGGAAGGCAAGAACTTCGCGACCGTGTGCTCGAGCTCAAAAATCGTGCTGGGTGTGAATCCCGCCAAATACAGCGGGAACTCTGGCAACACTACTTCGGATCGGACCTGGATGGCGATCCAGGCCGGCGGTTTTTTCCTCGGACACGGCACCCCGGAGCTGAAGCACATGCTGCGCGATGATGATCACTGCGCCTGGTACACTGACATCGATTCCTGCCTCGCGAAGTGCGCGTACTATCTCGACAACGCGGCGGCGCGCGAGCGCATCAGGCGGGAGGGGCAGGCCTTTGTGCGCGAGCACCACACCTTCGATCAGCGGATCCACAATCTCCTTTCCGGAGAAGAGTTCCATAACCCGCTGGGATAGGGAGTCAGTGTCTGCTCGAATTATCCTATTATTATCGTGATCTCGTGCCCAGGAGCTGCAAAAGCTGGGCGGAGTATGCGTCCGCGCTAAACGCGCGATCTTAATTAATAGGTTGTCGGGAGGCCGCGGTGACTCCGCCTGCTGTTCAGGATATTGAGGGTACGGCGCAAGGCGCCGGCGCGCCTCAGAGGCTCGTCAAGATTGTGCGCAAGCCCACGCTCGCGCACCGCGCCGAGTATTACACGATGCGGGCGACCATTGGTGCGCTCCGGGCGTTGAGCTGGGACGCTGCCTGCAGCTTTGGGGAAAAGCTCGGCGCGCTCGGGTATCGTCCGCTCGGAATTCGGAAGCGCGTCGTCGAGCGGCAGATCGCGGCGGCCTTCCCGGATCTAACCCCTGCAGCGGTCGTGAATCTGGCCCGCGAATCCTACCGGCACCTCGGCCGCACGTTCATCGAGACGGCGCTGCTCGACAAACTGGGGAAGGATGGACTTCAGGAGCTCGTGGAGACCGTCGATGGCTGGGAGGAGATCGACGACGTGATGGCCAAGGGAAAGGGCGCCGTCATGGTCACCGGCCACATCGGAAACTGGGAGCTGGCCGGAGCGTACGTTGCCGCGCGTGGAATTCCGCTCGACGCGATCGTGCGCGGGATGGCCAACCCGCTCTTCGACGCGTACATCAATCACACCCGCGAAGAGATCGGGATGACGGTCGTCCACGATTCAGAAGCGGTTCGGCGGACTCCCCGTTCACTGCGCGCAGGTCGAGCCGTGGCGTTTGTCGCCGATCAGGGGGTGATGGGTCTGGCGTCGACGTTCGTGCCGTTTTTCGGGCGACCTGCCAAGACGCCGCGCGGCGCGGCGGTATTCGCTTTGCGATTCGAGGTGCCGGTGATCTTCGTGGTGGCGCTCAGGAAGCCGAATGGGCGCTATCGCATCGTCGTCGAGCGAATCGAGGCGCGTCGCACCGGCGACATGGATCGAGACGTCGATGCGATCGTCACGAACTTCACGGAGCACCTGGAAAAGTGGGTTCGAACCGTGCCCGCGCAGTACTTCTGGCAGCACCGCAGATGGAGACGGCAGCCGCCGGACACACCGCCCGAGCTGCGAGACCCGTCGGCGTAACCTGAGAGGAGGACGATGCTCGATCCCAAACAACGAAAAAGATTCCTCCGCGATAGCCGCGCGCGCATCGGAATCGGGATCGTCGTCATCATGACTGTCGCCGCGATTCTCGCTCCGCTGATCGCTCGCCAGAGTCCAATCACCATCGATCTCCTCCACATCCTGCAGCGCCCGTCGGCACAGCACTGGTTCGGCACCGACATTCAGGGCCGGGACATCTGGTCGCGACTCGTCTATGGCGCGCGTGTTTCGCTGACGGTTGGCCTGGTGTCGCAGGCCATCGCGCTGGCGCTGGGCGTCACAATGGGACTTGTCGCCGGGTTCTACGGTAAATGGGTCGACGAGATCGTGATGCGCCTCGCCGACGTGACACTCGCATTCCCGACGCTGTTGCTGCTGATCGCGATGGTGGCGGCGCTGCAACCATCCCAGGGCGTCGTCATCGCCACCATCGGACTTGTCGGCTGGGCGGGGATGGCGCGTCTCGTTCGCGGACAGGTCCTGGTGGTGCGCCAGCTCGAGTACGTTCAGGCTATCAGAGCCCTTGGCGCGGGCGACCTGCGCATCATGGTGCTGCATGTTCTTCCCAATGTGATCGCGCCGGTGGTAATTGCCGCCACGCTTGGCGTAGCCGGCGCGATCATGGCCGAGGCGGCGCTGTCGTTCCTCGGCCTCGGCGTTCCACCACCAGCACCGAGCTGGGGGTCGATGATTGCAGACGGGCGGGACCTCGATCAGCTTCGCCGCGCGCCGTGGACGTCAGTGTTCCCGGGTGTGGCGATCGGGGCGGCGGTGCTCGGCTTCAACCTGCTCGGCGATGCGCTTCGTGACGCCCTCGATCCGCGGCAAATTTACAGGCCAATAAAAGAGGAGAAAGCCTGAAGATGTCTCGCGCCCCCGCGATCGTTCTTGCTCTGACGACGATAGTGTGCGGGACTCCGCGCGACGAAGCAGCGGCGACGACGCAGAAGGCGACGACGCAGATGGTGAGCAGCGGACAGTCGATCTCGCTCACCACCCAGGTCGTCGCGCAGGGACTCGACCAGCCGGTGTACGCGACGGCGCCGGCGGCTGATGAGAGGCTATTCATTGTCGAGCAGCCCGGACGCATCCGCATCGTCGAGAACGGAGCTCTCGTGCAGAAGCCTTTTCTCGACATCCGAAGCAAAGTCGGGTGCTGCGGGGAGCGGGGCCTGCTCAGTGTCGCGTTTCATCCGCAGTACCGGGCCAACGGCTTTCTGTTCGTCAACTACACCGACAGGAACGGCGACACACGTATCGAGCGATACACGGTGTCGCCGGCCGATCGCGACCGGGCCGATCCCGCATCAGCCAAGCTGATTCTCGCAATCGCTCAGCCGCACGCGAATCACAACGGCGGTCTCAATCTCTTCGGCCCCGACGGCATGCTGTACATCGGGATGGGCGACGGTGGCAGTCAGGGCGATCCGCACGGCAACGGCCAGAATCGGAATGCACTGCTCGGGAAGCTGCTGCGTATCAACGTCGATCGCGGCGATCCATACGTGGTGTCCGATGGAAATCCGTTCACCAGGGCAGGGGTGGGCGGCAGGGGAGAGATCTGGGCTCTCGGTCTGCGCAATCCGTGGCGCTTCGCCTTCGACAAGGGCCCGGGACTTCTCTATATCGCCGACGTCGGTCAGGACCGCTACGAAGAGATCAACATCGCGCCGACGTCATCGGGCGGCTTGAACTACGGGTGGAACGTGATGGACGGCGACGGCTGCTTCAGGAACCCGGGTTGTTCGACAGCGGCCTTTCAGAAGCCGGCAGTGGTCTACAACCACGACGATGGGAACTGCTCCATCATCGGCGGATTCGTCTATCGCGGTAGGAAGATTCCGGAGATTCAGGGCGAATACTTCTACTCGGATTACTGCAACAGCTGGGTGAAGAGCATCTCCTTTGCGAACGGCAGAGCCAGCGCGCCGCGGCAGTGGATCAGTCGCGGGTTGGGAAGCATCGTTTCCTTTGGAGAAGATGGTCAGGGTGAGTTATATATCTGCAGCTCGAACGGACGGGTTTACCGAATCGTAAAAGGCTCAGGTAATCCAGCTCCATAAGGAGCGGAGAGAGCCAGCTCGGCATCGCTGAAGTGAAGAACCTCACCTTCACAAGAGGATGACATGCTGCTCCAGACAACTGCACAGGTTCCTGTTCAGACAGTTCCCGCCAGCACCCAGCCGTCGCTCATGGAAACCTTGATCGGCTCCTTCCGCGACGCGGCCTCGATGATTCTCGGGGCGATTCCGCGCATACTCGGCTTCATCGTCATCGTCGCCATCGGCTGGTTCATCTCGTCGATACTGGCGAGAGGAGTCGGCGGTTTGTTGCGGGCGATTCGCTTCGATGAGCTGATGCAGCGATCTGGAATCGGTGATTTCCTCAACAAGATGGGAACGGGCAACGACCCGGCGGGGATCATCGCCGGCCTGGTGAAGTGGATCGTGCGCGTGGTGGTGCTGCTGGTGGCGTTCGACGTCCTCGGCCTACCGGCGATTTCAGACGTGATGCGTCAGCTGCTGCTGTGGCTGCCCAATCTGGTGGTCGCGATATTTGTTCTCTTCATTGGCGGAATCTCGGCGCGGGCGTTGGGGAACATCGTGAGAGGCGCGACGGCGGAAGCCGGCTTCGCCAACCCGGAAACACTCTCCAACGTAACCAAGACCACCGTCTGGGCGTTCGCGATCGTGGTGGCGGTCAACCAGCTCGGAATCGCCACGAATCTCATCACCACACTCTTCACCGGATTCGTCGCCGCATTGGCGATCGCCCTTGGGTTGGCCTTCGGACTGGGGGGACGAGATCTGGCCTCGCGCACGCTGGAGAACTGGTACGACCAGGCGCAGGAGGTCAAGCCAAGAAGGAGGGCGAAAGCGGAAGAATAGGAAAATGCAACTTATGACTACCGGCTGGCGGCTGTCGGCGGATCGGCTTGAGGCTCCGAGCTGGAATGCGAAACGCAACTGGTCGTAGCCCGCAGCCGCCAGCCGACCCGCTCAAAGCCGCCAGCCGGTAGTCGTAACTGGCATTTTCTCAGAGATGGGGTGCAATGGCAGCCGTCGCCTTTTCCGATGTAAGAATCGGAATCACCTCGAAATCCACGATGTCACTCCAGTTCGACATCCATTCGTCGAGCAGCATCCGGTCGTCGCAGTCCATGATCTGGAAGCAGCGCTCGAAATCGGTCGTCACCCAGCTCGATAGATAGCGCGCGCCGTGCGGCGCCATTCGACCCTTTTCCTTGAAGCGACGGTAGACCGGCTTCGGATCACCATCGCGGTACGTCTCGATCACCATGAAAAGCATTTCGGTCTCGCCTCAGGCGGTGGACTGTATTTAGCGCTTGAATGCAGTAGGGTGCTTCGGCTGGTATAGCCCGACTCTGGCACCGCTCGGCAGAGAGAAGCTCGTAACGATCCCCCACGGCGGTTCCTCGACCTTGGCGAAGACAACTTTCTGCTCCAGCGATTTCATAGTCGCCTTCAGGTCGTCGCACATGAGGTAGATCGCCGTCGCCGCATTCCCGTCCTCTGTTGTCGCGGCGGTATTGGCGCGCGACGGATGGACGGCGATCTCGCTCGGCGGCAGGGCGAAGATCGGCCAGCCTCCGCCCGCGTCCACCGAAGTGAGGTTGATCACTTCGCCGAGAAATGCCCGGTCTGCTTCTGCCTCCTTGCTGTACAGAAGAAAATGCGCGCCGAAGATCATCGTCGGATTCTTGCGCTGCTATTTGTACGGCTTGGCAGCGTCAACGAAAACCCTGACGCTGGCCTTGGTCAGGCCAAGTCGGTGACGGACACTCGCTGTTACTTCGTGCTTTCCGACCGTCAGCGATGTCACGTCGATTCGAGGACCGTGTCCGATATCGCCATCGATGTCGCTTACCCAGTGCCAGTCACTCCAGTCAACAACACCGGGGTCCAATCCACTGTTCAACTCGCTTGCGAAATGGATGGTGTCGCCTTTC
>DASYIM010000170.1:0-7679 GCA_035997625.1 Gemmatimonadaceae bacterium | reverse complement strand
CGCCTCGTCACCTTCGCTGCCGCCGGCGGAATCTTCAGCGCGACCCTTCCCGCGGCAAAGGATCTCGTCGCCAAATATCCCGACTACCCGCTCGGCTACAACAGCCTCGCGTATCTCTCATGGAATACGGGCGATCGCACGGGCGCGCTCGCGGCGGCAAAGCGCCAGGTCGAACTCAATCCAACAGCTCCCAATTCGCACGACACTTACGGCGAGATGCTTCAGTGGAACGGCAACTTCGCCGAAGCGGCGGAGCAATACAAACAGGCCGCAGCGCTTACTCCGAAATTTCCTGAAGCGTACGCCGGATTGGCCGAGGTGGCCGCGCTGCAGGGACAGTACGATCAGGCGCGGACGTTCCTGAATCAGGCAATCGCCAACGCCTGGACTCCGCAGCAGAAGCTCGGCTACATGCGTCAGATCGTTGGCACCTACGTGCTGCAGGGCGGGCCGACCGATGCGATAACGAAGCAGCTCGACGCGACGATCGCCGAGTCGAAGGCACAGCGCGACAAGCGGACTACGGCGGTGCTGTACTCGCAGCTGGCGACGGTGCAGGCCAACGCCGGAAACGCCAACGCCGCGCATCAATCGATCGCGCAAGCCAAGGCAGCGAGCGCGGACTATCCCTGGAACGTTCATTTCTACAGCGCGATGGCCCATGGACTGATGAAGCACTGGGCTCCGGCCGGACAGGAATTGTCGGCCCTGAAAGCCCAGGCTGAGGACGATCCCACCGTGTCCCGGGATTTTCTCGCCGCTCTCGAGGGCTACCAGCTGACGCAGCAGGGAAAGCCGGCCGACGCGCTGCCGATTTTGATGGCCGCCGACACCACGAATCCCCTGGTGATGAATCGTCTCGCCGAGGCGCACGCGGCACTCGGACACACCGCTGAAGCGGCAGCGTGGAACGGCAAGGTAAACGCGAACTACGCGGTGAGCCTGGGTGATTTCACCAACGTCAATTCACGCCGGAGAGCCAGGGTCGCGACCGCCGCCCGCTAGTTCGCCGGGTGTCCGTTTGGCAGTAAAGAAATCGACCGAACAGCAACCGATCTTAATGCCTTCTTAGCGTTGCAGGCCTCTCTCGAAAGGGGTCCTTGAGGTGAGCCGCATCTGCCGCGGACAATCACCTTCCGGGAGCACTTCAATGCAACGCCAAAAGGGCTTTACCCTCATCGAGCTTTTGATCGTCGTCGTGATCATCGGCATTCTTGCCGCGATCGCGATTCCGAAATTTGCCAGCACCAAGGATAAGGCTTACGTCGCGGCGATGAAGTCGGATCTCCGTAATCTCGCGACCTACGAAGAGCAGTACGCCGCCGACAACCAGGGCGCCTACTTCAGCGGCACCGCGACAAGCACGTCGCCCGTTCAGGGCTTCAACCCGTCCCAGAACGTCACCATCACTGCGACGTCGGTTGCCGGTCCCCCGCCGAGCTGGACCGCGACGGCCAGCCACTCGCAGTCGGCAAAGACCTGCGACAGTGGAGTGACCGCGCCCGGCGTCATCACTTGCACCTGAAGTCCGTGACGTCATCTCCGTCCGGCTATCTCCAGACGAAAGCTAGAACTGCCGCCAAATGAACGTCGCCACGGATGCCGGCGGCAGCGTGAAATTGAAAGAGACACGACCGGATCGCGCGGAGAACGACTGCGGGGTCTGGGCGGAGTTGAGCACCAGCAGGACCTTCGTGCCATCGAGATTCTGAAATGCGACGCTCGACAGGCTCGGGCCTCCTCCGCTCGACCCGATCCGATGCGCCCCGGGTTTGACGAACTTGCTGGCGTGCGCCAGCGCGTAGTAATCGACCTCTCGCTTGTACGATCCGGTCTTTGAATCGATCGTCACCACCCCGCGACAATTGCCGCACCCGCCGAGATGGGGCCCGCGGTTCTCGTCCAGCGCGAGATTCCACATCAGCACGCCGCGCGCCCAGTTCCGCGTCGAGCCAATGATCAAATTCGCCGTCGTCCACTTCAGATTCTCGTCGAACTTCGGACTCCAGTCACCGCCAGAACATTCGGTGAAATAAGCGTCCTTGTCGGGATAGCGATCGTGGACCGCCGATTGCGCGCCGACCTCGCCGCCGTAACAGTGCCACGCAACACCCTGCACGAAACGTCGCGCGACTGAATCAGACAGGACTTCGAGCGGTTGCTGCGGCAGATCCCAGTTGTGGTCCCAGTCCAGGATCAGAGTGCTTATTCCCGCCCGCGCCAACGCCGGACCGAGATGCCGGCCGATCACCTGGGCGCGCATCGCCGGCTCCATGCGCATCCCCGGATAATTCTCCGGCTCGAAATTGGGCTCGTTCTGCAGCGAAATCGCGAAGATCGGAACTCCTTCCATTCCGTAGGCCCGAATGAACTTCACGAAATAATCGGCGAACGAATCGTAATACCTCGGCTGCAGCGTACCTTTGATCAGGCTCTTCGTCGTTTTCATCCACGCCGGCGGGCTCCACGGACTCGCCATCACCCTGAGCTGGGGATTGATCGCCAGCGCCTTCCGCAGCAGCGGCAGTTTCTCGGCGCGATCGGCGTCGATGGAGAAACGATCGAGGGCCGAATCGGCCTGTGACGGGGGCAAATCATCGTAGCTGTAGTGCGAGCGCGAAAAATCTGATGCACCCATCGGCACGCGAATGAAGCTCATTCCCACACCGCTGTCTCTGCCGAAAAGATCCTGGAGCAATCGATCACGCTCCCGGGCTGGCATCGTGTTCTGCATCAGATATGCGGACGCATCCGTCATCGCTGCGCCGAAGCCGATCATCTCCTGAAACACCTGCTTT
The DNA here is from genome assembly GCA_035997625.1 of Gemmatimonadaceae bacterium. GTDB lineage: Bacteria > Gemmatimonadota > Gemmatimonadetes > Gemmatimonadales > Gemmatimonadaceae > UBA4720. The sequence goes on along the minus strand of DASYIM010000170.1, from coordinate 4,881 downwards.
GCGTCGACATCGATGATCGGCTCAGTCAGTCCCGCCCCGTCCCAGCCGAACGGGATATTGGGCTGGCGAGCGAGGAGCGCGCTTTGATCGCCCGTTGTCAGCCACGCTTCGACCGGAATCTCGACCAGTGGGAGCTCGTCCACGGGTATGCGTTTGGACTGGGATGCGGACTGACACGCGATCAGCCCGAGAGTTAATGCTGGTCTGAAAAACCTCATCTAAAGTCTACCTCCGGCAAGGCGCTGATAATGCAAACGTCCGCGTAAACACGCAATTCGGCCATGGCGGAAAGCGGGATGGGAGAGTACGATTTCACTTACGGGCCACGCGTGATTTTGTCGCCGCTGGTCCCGGTATTCGGATCGGTCGGAGCTTTCTCATGACAGCCAGTAGTGCCATTCTGCAGTTTCCCGAGATTCAGCAGTTGCGTGAGTCCGGACGTCGCCCGCGCGACGATGAGCTCGAATCCTTCGGCATCACCCACACCGGCCTGGTGCGACGGGAGAATCAGGATCACTTCCTCATCGCGCAGTTGCGCGGTCGCCTCAACGTAAAAATGTCGAGCCTGCCGGCCATTGAGCGACTCCCGATCGAAGAAGAGCGCGTCGGATCGTTCATGATGGTCGCCGATGGCGTCGGCGGCGGACAGAAGGGTGAGACAGCCAGTCGGATTGCACTCGAGGAGATCGCCCAGTACATCAGCCAGGCCGCGCGCTGTTACTACAGGGAGAACGACGCCGAGGGCGATTTCGTGAGCACTCTCGAGCGCGCCGCCAAGGAAGTCCACGAGTGTGTTATCGAACAGGCTGCCGCCGATCCCGGGACCGTCGGGATGGCGACGACTCTCACACTGGTAATCGGCGTCTGGCCGTGGATGTATCTCCTTCAGGTCGGAGATTCGCGATACTACATCTACGCCAACGGCGTGCTGCGTCAGATTTCACGCGACCAGACGCTTGCCCAGGAAATGGTGGACGAGGGGATCATGAGCCAGAGCCTTTCAGAGCGCTCTCCGCTGTCCAACGTGCTGTCGAGCTCGATCGGCGGCGCGCAAACGGCGCCCGTAGTCACCCGATTGCACAGCAACTGGGAGCACGTTCATCTCCTCTGCACCGACGGGCTCAACAAGCACGTGAGTGACGAACAGATTCGCCAGCGCTTGTCGACAATGACATCCGCAAAGCAGGTCTGCGAAGATTTGCTGCAGGATGCTCTCGACGGTGGTGGGTCCGACAACATCACCATTATCGTTGGGCGGGCGGTCGAGAAGGCCTAGCTACGAGTATTGCCGCGGCTCCCTCAACAACAACTCCGTAGGCACCCTCTCTGGGTCCGGCTAGTCCGCTTCCTGATATTATCCGATCCGCTCGCCGCTCATTGCGTCGAAGAAATGCGCTCGCTCGAGACCAAACGCGAGGACGATGCCGCCGCCCGGCGGTGGCAGCGGCTGGGCCGGAGAGACGCGAGCGGTGATGTCATGCCGGCCGGCGCGAGCATAAATGAAAGTCTCATTGCCCAGCGACTCTACGAGATCGAGGCGCGCTGTCGCGGTAGCAGGAGCGACGCCTGCGCCAGCTACCACTGAGACGTCTTCCGGTCGAATCCCGAGTGTGATCGCCCGCCCCCGGGCCGAAGCCAGCGACGCCGCCGCTCGCGTTGGCAGCTCGATCTCCCAGTCCCCGCCCTCGGCGACGAACCTCGACTGGCCGGCGCCTTCCACCGTGCCGTTGACGAAATTCATCGCCGGGTTGCCTATGAATCCGGCCACGAACCTGTTCCTTGGCTTCTCGTAGAGATTTATCGGCGTGTCGATCTGCATCACGTAACCCTTGTTCATGACCACGATGCGATCACCGAGTGTCATCGCTTCGACCTGATCGTGGGTGACATAGATCATGGTGACCTTGAGCTCCTGGTGCAGCCGGGCGATCTCGCGGCGCATGGAGACACGCATCTGCGCATCGAGATTTGAAAGCGGCTCGTCGAACAGAAACGCCTGCGGCTGCCTGACAATGGCGCGCCCCAGCGCCACGCGCTGCCGCTGGCCACCCGAGAGCATCCGCGGCTTGCGGTCGAGATAGTCGTCGAGCCCGAGGGTCGCCGCCGCCGCGCGGACGCGCTTCTCGATTTCCGCGGGCGGCATGTTCTTGAGCTTGAGTGCAAACCCGAGATTCTCGCGCACCGTCATGTGCGGATAGAGCGCGTAATTCTGGAACACCATGGCGATGTCGCGCGCCTTGGGAGGCACGTCGTTCACCACGCGATCCGCAATTCTCACCGTTCCAGCGCTTATCGACTCCAGCCCGGCGATCATCCGCAGTGTCGTGCTCTTCCCGCATCCCGACGGGCCGACGAGGACGACAAACTCTCCGTCTTTCACATCGAGATCTACACGATCGACAGCTACCTGCTGCGCCCCTTCAGTGTAAATTTTTCGAACACCCTCGAGCTTCACACCCGCCATAAGACACTCTCACCCAGGCTGCAGTTGTCGTTGACCGCCAGTATGAAAGCTGAGAGGCTGCCAGCTGTCAAAGCTTACAGCTCCCTGCTTCGGTTCTGTGGATGTCAGATTGCGCCAAACTCCGGATCCCGCCGTGACTGACAAGTACATCTTTCCAAAAGAGTTTCTGTGGGGCACCGCCACCTCCGCCCACCAGATCGAAGGCTCCCCCACCGCCGACGGCGCCGGCCGCAGCATCTGGCACCGCTTCTCCCACACCCCCGGCAACACCTGGCTCGATCAGACCGGTGACGTCGCCTGCGACCACTACCGGCGCTACAAGGACGATGTCGCGCTGATGGCCGAGCTGGGGACCAACGCCTACCGGTTCAGCATCGCCTGGGGGAGGATTTTCCCCGAGGGAACCGGTACCGTCAACAAGAAAGGGATCGACTTCTATTCGCGGCTCGTTGACGAGCTGCTGAAGCGAAACATCAAGCCGAACGCCACACTCTATCATTGGGACCTGCCCGAAGCGCTCGACGATCGCGGCGGCTGGCTCAATCGCGACATCGCCGATTGGTTCTCCGACTATGCCGCGACGGTCTGGGATGCGCTGGGCGATCGCGTCGAGATGTGGAGCACGCTGAATGAGCCGTGGGTCGTTACCGACGGTGGATATCTCTCCGGAGTGCTGGCGCCCGGCCACTCCAATTTGTTCGAGGCGCCGATTGCCACGCACAACCTGATGCGCGCGCACGGCATGGCGGTGCAAAAATTCCGCTCCACCAGCGCCGCCAGGAAGGGAAAGATCGGCATCACCGTGAACCTCGAGCCCAAGTATCCGGCGTCGCAGTCTGCGGAGGATCTTGACGCCGTGCGGCGCGCCGACGCCTACATGAATCGCCAGTATCTGGATCCAGTTCTGCTTGGACACTACCCGGAAGAGTTGAAGGAGATCTTCGGCGAGGCGTGGCCCGATTGGTCCGACGACGACATGCGACTCATCAAGCAGCCGATCGATTTTCTGGGAATCAACTACTACACTCGCAAGGTCGAGCGGCACCATCCCGACATGCTGCCGTTGCGCACCAAGCACGTGCCGCAGCCCGAGCATACTCAGACCGAGACTCACTGGGAGGTTTTCCCGGAAGCTCTGACGAGAGTTCTGCTGTGGGTCACCGAGCGGTACGGGAAACCGCCGATCTACATCACCGAGAATGGCGCGGCGTTCTATGATCCGCCCGCGGCCGTCGACGGCAGGATCGAGGATCCTTTGCGCGTAGAATACTTCCGGCAGCATCTCCGGGCTGCGCACGACGCGATGACCCAAGGCGTTGATTTGCGGGGTTACTATGCCTGGTCGCTGCTCGACAACTATGAATGGTCGTTGGGCTATTCGAAGCGGTTCGGCATCGTACATGTCGACTACTCGACGCAGAAGCGCACGATCAAGTCCTCGGGGCGGTACTATGCTTCGGTGATCGCATCGAAGGGAGAAATCCTTTCGCGCTGAACGTGCGCTTCGTTCAGCATCTGTGTACGTGGTCGGCGAGGGGGTCCTCTTCGGCGACACCGCGAGCTCGGGCGGAGCCGCTAACAACGCTCCCTCGCTCCGCTCGGTCGCGCGTCTCCTTGGTCGCTCGCTTAAGTCGCCTGCAAGGACCCCCTCACCTCCCTGCACAGATCCGTAACTGCACCGCGCTTTGCCACAGTGTCCTCTTCCCCCGTTTACGCGAGAAAGCCGAGCTGCGCTCGGCGCGCTCCCGCGCGGCGAACTCTTGATGGCGGCGCCCAGAACGCCCGTATGAGAGCTGCAAAGCTTGGAGCTGACTAAGCTTTCAGCTCCCTGCTTCGGTATTCGATGCGCCAGATCACGTCGCGATCCGAACGCCGAGTCATTCAACGGGCGTACCTCACCATCACGATCGCCGGAAGTTTGTTGACGCGAATCTCCGCCCCCTTCACCGGCGCCGGAACCCCATCCACCGTCGCCGACAAAATCGGTTGGTCGAGCGGGGAGTAAATCACGATCCCACCCGGCGGCATCCGAATCCCCGTCCGCAGATTGATCGTCACCACCTTCCCGATCGCCCGCATATCGTAGTTCAACGGACCGTATTCGGTGCTCAGGTTCGAAACCTTCACGCCCGGGTCTTCCTTGACCCATTCGTCCCGCACACCAGCGCCGATCACCAGCGAGCTGTCGCTCTCCCGCTCGTAGGCGAGCATGTCGAGGAAGCTCCTGATGTAATCGCTCCCAACCCAGGTGTGCGGCATGTCCCCGATGAACTTGGGCGCCTTCGGATCGCGATACACCACCTCCGCCCACTGATGCCAGGCTTCGGGGCGCTGCGACTTGAAGAAAAAGTCGAGCAGCTCGTGGGCACGCCCGCGTTGCCCAAGCTGGACATGCACTCCCACATTGCGCAGCTCGT
>DASYIM010000169.1:0-14179 GCA_035997625.1 Gemmatimonadaceae bacterium | reverse complement strand
GAGCCGCGACGACGCAGATCGATGAGGTCGGCATCGTGCGCATCCTGGAGAATGCGGATGAAGTTCCGCTCGCTCAGGCTCTCGCTGTCGCGTCCGAGCAGAGCGCGCGCGGCAGTGCGGGCTTCGCTGGCGCGGACCGGTGGCCCGCCATTGACGCCAACTGCGCGTCTGACGAGATCGAAAGCCTCTTCGCGTCTCAAGCGCAATCCTCCAACGCCAATTCCATCCGCTGCAGGGGCAGCCTCCTCACGGGACGGCTCCTCCGGAGGCGGGAGCTCCAATTCAGCCGGCGTCGGCGAAACTGTGGCCGGACGCTGTGCTCGTCCCTCGCGATCGCGATCGCGGTCCCGGCCGCGACCACCTCTGCGTCCGCGGCGTGGTCGTTCGCCCGACTCTTCTTCGCTGGTGCCGGCCGCGAGGCGGGGAACCGGTGATTCGGTCGTCTCCTGTCCCGCGGGCAACCCGCGAGCGCCATTGGGTGGCGCGACCTCCAACTGGCCGTTCTCGAGCTTGGTGAGGTGCAGCAAGCCGCGGTGCGCAGCTTCCGTGACGAAGCGCGAGAACTTGGACATGCCGAGGTTCTTCTCGTCGAACGACGTATCGATCTGCTGCATCACCTGCTTGAGGCGATCGGCGCGCATCACGTCGCCGTTTCGCTTCATGCGTGTGATCGCTTCGGTGACGAGCTCCCACGGATCTTTCTTTACTACTTCTTCCTCGCCTGACTTCACCAGACCGGCGAGGGCGTTGTAGCTGTAATACTCGTCACAATTCTGCACCAGCAGGTCGCTCGACGACTCGCGAATGCCGACGCCGATGACGTACTTGCCGTATTCCTTGAGCTTGATGACAAGGCTCGAGAAATCAGAATCGCCCGAGAGCAGGATGAAAGTTCCTATCTCCGGGCGAGTGAAAACCAGCTCCAGCGCGTCGATCGCGAGTCGAATATCAGTCGCGTTCTTCTTCGCGGATCCATAAGCGGGCGCGAAGATCAGGTCGATCGACGATTCCGCCAAGGGCACGATGTACTGCGGGTAGCGTCGCCAATCCGCGTAGGCGCGCTGAACCGAGACCTTGCCTTTGACGATGTCGGAGGAGAGGAGGTTCTTCAGCTCCGTCTGGAGGTCGGAGCGGATGCCCATCGTGACGTTGTCGAAGTCGATGAGCAGGGCGGCGTTTGGCGCGTGGTGGGCACTGGCGGGTGCTGCTGATGACATTGCCTGCGGCCCGCGATGTACTGGGGCGATTGCCTGTGGCCCGCGGTGTACTGGGGCGACATGCCGGTGCGCGCTCGTTGGCGCGGACCGATGTGGTCGTGAACTCATTTTTTTGGGAATTTCCTGTGCGAGGCTGCGTGCCTGCGATTCTTTATGGGTACCGCGACGGCTGCACGCCGTATGATCCCTGCGACGGACGCCGCAGGCGGTGCGTCTTCAGGTCCGAGCGAGCGCGTCAACCCTCAGTTGACCGGTCGCTGGATCCTCGAAGTCGCGCCGTACGGGTATAATTTATACTCAAACCCCCATGAATCAACTGCGTTTCCGCACGCGACTGGTGCTGATCCTGTCGCTGTTTGCGATCGTCCCGGCCCTTGTCCTCACCCTGTTGTGGAGCGGCACGGTCAGCACGGTGCTCCCGTTCGTGACCGGTCGCTCCGCGTGGGACAGCGTGGCGGCAAGCGGCGAGCGGGCGATAGCCGCGGCGCGCCAGGCGCCTTTGAGCGCGTCACAACGCCGGGCAATCGACGCCCACGAGCACGAGCTGAGATCCTCCGTCGAGCAGGCGCGTCGATACAGCTTTCTCGCTGAGCGGTCGGTACGCGTGATCGCGATCGCCGGAGTGCTGGCGCTACTCATTCTTACGGGGGCAGCCTCGCGCGTCGCCGGCCATCTGAGCCGGCAACTGAGCCGGCCGCTCGACGAGCTCGTGCGATGGACAGATCTGATCGGACATGGTGAGTCGCTTCCACCACCACCGGAGCCCACCATCGTCTCGAAGGTCGCTAAAAACGGCGATGAAGGGCCGATGATCGAGGTCACTACGAGCCGGGTGCGTGGCGCACCGGAGTTCGAGACGCTGCGCCGCAGCATGCGCGAGATGGTCTCCGAGCTCGAGCACGGCCGGCGGCAGGCCGTGGAAGCGGAGCGGCTGCACGCGTTCAGGGAGACGGCACGCAGAGTCGCGCACGAGATCAAGAATCCGTTGACGCCGATTCGGTTCGCCCTGGCGCGCCTTCGCGGGCACGCAGCGCAGGAACTGCAGGAAGACGTCGACGTCATAGCGGTGGAGTCGGAGCGTCTCGATCGCATGGCGAAGAGCTTCGCCGAGTTCGGGAGGCTGCCGGAGGGCCCACCGTCAGAAGTGGATATGGGAGAGCTGGTGCGCTACACCGCGCGCAGCTGCGTGCCGCCGGGCATTGCTCTGGACCTGCAAATCGACGAGAATCTGCCGCGAATCCATGGAAACAATGGCGCGTTGGCGGGGGCGTTGAGCAACGTGCTGCTGAACGCCGTCGATGCGTCGCCGGGTAATGGCCGCATCACGGTGTCAGTGCGCCCGGTGAAGATGGGCGGACGTGAGGCGGTCCGGATCTCGGTTGCTGACAACGGAAAAGGAATCGCTCCCGAGAGTCTGGAGAAGATCTGGGAACCCTACGTCACGTATAAAGCGGGGGGGACAGGCCTTGGCCTGGCAATCGCGCGTCAGGCGATCTGGGCACACGACGGAACCGTCAACGCCACCAGTACGTTAGGCAGTGGAACGGAGATACAGTTCACCATACCCGCAAACGGCGCCGGCGCCGTGAGGACGAGTTGAAATGGGACCAGAGATAATCGTTCCGCTCGGTGCGTTCGCGACCGCGTGCATCTGCGGCATTGGCATACCGATCTCCCGCGCGTGGGCGCGCAGATTGGATTCGGAATCGAGGAATCCCCGCGTTCCGGCGGAAGTCAGTGGCCGGCTCGAGCGCATCGAGCAGTCGCTCGAAGCGGTGGCAATCGAAGTCGAGCGAATCTCCGAGGGGCAGCGTTTCACGACCAAGCTGCTCTCCGAGGGCCGGACTTCCGCGGCCGCGCAACTTCCCGCCGCCGCCCCGCAGAATCGCTCGACATAAGTGCCGATAGTCCTCATCGCCGACGACGAGCCGAACATTCGGCGGATGGTCGGCGCGCTGCTGACAGGTGAAGGCTACGAGGTGACCGAGACTCCGAACGGGGTCGAAGCGGTGGCGCGCGTCAGAGAGGGAGAGCCGGACGTCGCGCTCGTCGACCTGATGATGCCAGGAGAGCTCGACGGAATGGCGACGCTGGCGAGGCTTCGTGAGGTGTCGCCGGACCTTCCCGTTATCATGATGAGCGGACGCGCCGGGCTCGCCGACGCGGTCAAGGCAACCAAGCTCGGCGCGTTCAACTTCCTCGAGAAGCCGCTGACGCCTGAGGGCGTTCTGCTGGCGGTTTCGTCGGCTCTCGAGCTGCGACAGACACGGCGCGTGGCGCGGGCGCTGCGCGCCGAGCTCGGCTTCGCCGGGCAGATGGTCGGCAAGAGCGAGGCGATGCAAACCGTGCGGCAGCTGATCGCGCGCGTGGCGCCGACCGACGCGCGCGTCCTGATCACCGGCGAATCGGGGACGGGCAAAGAGCTCGTCGCCAGCGCGATCCACGACGGAAGCGAGCGGCGCGACAAGCCGTTCGTGCGTGTCAATTGCGCGGCGATTCCACGCGACCTGGTGGAGAGCGAGATGTTCGGCCACGAGCGAGGCTCATTCACCGGAGCGACAGCACAGCGCATCGGCCGCTTCGAGCTGGCGCACCGTGGGACGCTTTTTCTCGACGAGGTTGGCGACCTCGGTCCAGATGCGCAGGCGAAGCTGTTGCGGGCGATTGAGGCGAAGGAGATCCAGCGGGTCGGCGGCAATCGGGTGATTCGCGCCGACGTCCGGATCATCTCGGCGACCAACCACGATCTGCAGCGCGCCGTGCGCGAGGGAACGTTCCGCGAGGACCTTTACTTCAGGTTGCAGGTGATCCCGCTGGCGATCCCTCCCCTGCGCGACCGCGGCGACGACATCCTGGAGCTGGTCGAGCATTTCTCCGAGCAGTTTCTGCAACGATCCGGGCAGGCCAAGCCGCGTTGGCGGAGTGATGCGCTGCAGCTGTTGCGCGACTATCCCTGGCCCGGCAACGTGCGGGAGCTGGCGAACATCGTCGAGCGGCTGGCGATTCTTCATTCCGGGGCGGAAATAACGGGACAGCACGTCGAGGATGTGCTGATCGTCGACCGAGAGACCGACGAAGGGGCGGACTCGCCGGTGATCACTCCGACTCGCGCGCGGGACCGCGTCGCCGGCGCTCGTGAGCCTTCGGCGCAGGGTCCCACATCCCTTGCCGATAAATTGGACAGCTTCGAGCGCACCGTGATCGCGCGCGCGCTGGCCGAGGCGGGTGGCAACGTAGCCGACGCGGCGCGCCGGCTGCAGACGGACAGGCCGAATCTCTATCGGCGAATGAAGAGGCTCGGAATCAACGCGACGAGGGTATAACCGCGCCATGACAAATACAGCGATACGGATCGCGTCGATGTGCGCGCTGGTCGCGGTTGCCGCGCCGGCGATTTCGCGCGCGCAGGGGCTCGATACCATTCCCCGTGACACCGCCGCCGAGCGCCTCGGACTGTGGGCGAGAACGAGCCGGACCAGCGGCCTCGTGCTCAGCTCCGGGAAGACCTACAACCGGGTCGAGGGCCTCCCGGTTCTGTTGGGTCCCGCATTTCACGACAGCCTCGAGTCCGCGGAGCTTAACCTCTCGGTGATGGGCATTATCCGCAGCGCTGAGGCCTTTCACTGGGACAGCGAGAATCTCGGTCATCGCATCAATGCGGACGTACGGGTGGGACGCGGCCGCGGTTATGGTTTCTCGGCGTCGTCGTACGACGTCGTCACGCCGATCGAGCCGTGGCAGCTTCCTGATCCCGACGCTGGATTGGCTGCCTTCTTCGGACACCGGGACTTCCGCGACTACTTCAATCGACACGGTGCCAAGGCAACGGCGACCTTCAACATGAGCGCGCGCAGCAGCCTGGCGTTCGAGTGGAGCGACGAACGCTGGACGCCGGTGAGCGAACGCGATGTCTTCTCGGTTTTTGGTAATGGCAGCTCATGGCGGGCAAATCCTCTGGTTGACGCCGGACGATTTCATCTGGCGGTGCTTCGCGCGAGCATCGACACGCGGAACGACGATCAGAATCCGGCGACGGGTTGGCTCATCCAGGCGGAGTGGGAGCACGGAACGGGGCGATATACCGATTTCGGATTGACCTCGCCGCTGACGCGTCCGTTCGCGTCGCCAGACGTCACCTACAGTCGCGCGCTGGTCGATTTGCGCCGCTACAATCGTCTGTCGCCGAATACCTGGATCAATGCCAGGGTAGTTCTCGGGGGCTGGCTGAACGGCGATGAGCTGCCTCTGGAACGACGCTTCTCCGTTGGCGGAATCGGAATGGTACCCGGTTTCGATTACCGGCGTTACGACCCGGGCACAATCGATGTGGCGCAGTGCAGCAGCGGCGGCACTCCCCCGCCGGGCAATCCGGCGCAGTGTGAGAGAATGGCGTTGGTCCAGCTCGAGTACCGCAACGAGCTGCACTCGTCCATGTTCGACTTCCTGAACGCGCGTCCGATTCGATTACGCGGGATCGGCTTCACGGTGCAACCGACTGTCGTCGCGTTTGTCGATGCCGGTCGGGGCTGGCTCGTTGGCCCGCGGACCGAGACGCTCCAGTATCCGAGCGGAAACTTCCCGCCTTTCGGAACCTTCCGGACTGATGTCGGGCTCGGTCTCGACCTCGGTCTGATCGGCGTGTACGTGGCAAAGTCGGTGTCCGACGCGAAGCCACCTGCGAACGTGTTTCTCAGAGTGCGCCGGCGATTCTAGGGATGCCGAGACTCGCGGTCGTCGCCGCCGCATTGGTCATCTCGACCCCGGTCATCGCGCAGAAGGTGCGCGTCGACGTGATGCCGCCGCCCCAGAACGCGTGGGTCGACAGCGCGCCGTCTATTTCCTCGGCGGGACTGCTCGCCGATGGATCGATGCGCGATCTGCTGGCGAATGGATTTCCGGCGCGACTGCACTACCGTCTCGAGAGATGGGTGTCGGGTCGATGGTTCGACGATCTCAAGGCTGCCGTCGAGTGGGACGTCATCCTCAAATACGACGTGCTCGGCAAGAAGTACCAGGTAGTGCGGGTAGTGAACAGGCGGGCCGAATCGCTCGGAGAATATCCGACCGCCGACCTGGCGGACAACGCGGTGGAAGCGCCGTATCGAGCGGGAATCTCTTTGCCGAAGAAGGGCCAGCGGGGCTACTACAATCTGCTGCTGGATGTGGAGACGCTTTCGCTCAGCGATCTCGACGAAGTCAACCGCTGGTTGCGGGGAGAGCTCAAGCCCGCCGTGAAAGGAGAGAAGAATCCGGGGACGGCGGTCGGTCGGGGGCTGCGGACGCTGGTGGTTCGGTTACTCGGCGGCGAGAAGCGGCACTACGAAGCCAGGACAGGCACGTTTAGGCCTTGAGGAACGGCAACACTGGCCAGGGGCTTTGGGGGAACGGCTGACCGCTGTGAGCTATTCACTGAAGACTACCTGCCAGGAGCAGGGGCGACCGGCCGGGGAGCTTCGGGCGGCCACAGGATGCTTTCGATAAGTGCGCTCGCAGCCGTGAGCCGACCGCTCCTGCTCCCAGCCGGTCTTCTTCAGTAAAAAAGCCCGCGGCCGTTGGCCGCGGGCTCGCCGCTCCCAGCAGCTTGGCTTAACTAATCTTGTGGTGCGAGTGGTGCCCGTTTCCGCCTTGCTGCTGATTGAGCGCGTGCCTGTGCTCAAGATCTTCCAGATGGTGAAGCGTGTCTTCGCCGTAGAAGATGCGGATGTACTTGGCCTGCGTGGGGGTCAGGCGGCGGACAGCCCAGCTCAGATGGACGAAGTGCGGCTCTACCGGGGCGTGCAGCGGGTGCATCCCGATCTCGCTCGGCAGGTTGTTCGCCTTGCGCGTGTTGCAGGGACTGCAGGCCGTGACGACGTTGGTCCAGTCGTTGGCGCCGCCGCGTGAAAGCGGAATCAGGTGGTCGCGGGTGAGGGACTCTCGCGGCTTGAGCTCGATCTGCAGACGTCCGCAGTACTGGCAGCGGTAGCGATCACGCGCGAACAGGAACGTGTTGGTGACCTGACGGCGGAAACGGCGAGGCACGTGGATAAAGCGCATCAGCCGAATCACCGCGGGGCGCGGCAGCGTCAACTTTTCCGAGCGAACTACGCGATCGGAATCTGCTTCGACGATTTCTGCTTTTCCATCGATTACGAGCCGCAGCGCGCGCCGAAGCGGCACCATCGTCAACGGCTCAAATGAAGCATTCAGTGCCAGACAACCAACGATCAAGCACTCCTCCCTTGGGCAAGCTCATCAAAATATACAACTGGTACACCACGAGCACCCGCCGGATACGTTCTCGTTGCACTGGGACCAGCGGTATCTCGGACGAAATCGGCGGACTACCGCGCTATATAAGCGACGATCCGCCAGGCCCATCGTTACCCTCTGGGGGCGCTAACGGCAACTGAAGACTACCAGCTTAGAGCGGTGAGCGGAGCGGCGAAGAGCTGCGAGCGAAGCGGCGAGCGAAGCCGATAGCGTCTCGTTAGAGCTCGGAGCCGCCAGCCGCTCCGCAGACGGCCCCCAGCTGGTAGTCTTCAGTTGCCGTTAGCCAACCTTTCGAACCTAGATGGTAGAAGCAGACATATCGCCGATCGGCTCCCTCGCGACCTTTCGATGCATGGCCGATGCCGATTTGCGCGGCGGGACTGGGGTCAACCAGCCGTAACGGTCTTCGAGGGCGCCGGTGGCGAGTCCCATGTACTCGCGCTGAATCTCCATGGTGATCACGCCGGGCTTGCCGGTTCCGATCGGGATGCGATCGACCGAGCGAATCGGAGTGATCTCGGCAGCGGTTCCGGTGAAGAAAAGCTCGTCGGCGATGTAGAGCATCTCGCGCGGAATCGACTGCTCGACGACCTCGAGATCCATGTCACGGGCGATGCGGATCACCGAGTCGCGGGTGATTCCGTGAAGAATCCCGGCGCTGATGGTCGATGTGAACAGCTTGCCGTCCCGCACGATGAAGAGGTTTTCGCCGCTACCCTCCGACACCAGTCCGAAGGAATCGAGCATGATGCCCTCGACGTAGTTGTCGACGCGCGCCTGCATCTTCGAGAGCTGGCCGCCGAGGTAATTTCCGCCGGCCTTGGCCATTGTCGGAATGGTGTCTGGTGCCGGGCGTCTCCAGCTCGATACGCAGACATCGGCGCCGTTTTTCAGCGCGTCTGCCCCGAGGTAGGTGCCCCATGTCCACGGAATGATGAACACCTCGAGCGGAGTGTCGTGGGGCAGCACTCCCATCTGCTCGCCAGTACGGATCGCGACCGGCCGCAGGTAACAGTGCGGGAGCTCATTTTCAGCGACCGTTTCGACAGCAGCCCGTGAGAGTTCGTCGACTGAGTATTTGAGGGGCATGCGGTAAATGCGGCAGGAATCCGCCAATCGCCGCATGTGTTCAGGAAGTCTGAAGACTGCCGGCCCGCTGGGGGTCTCGTAACAGCGGATGCCTTCGAAAACGCTGGACCCATAGTGCACGACGTGACTCATGACATGAATGGTCGCGTCTTCCCAATCCACGAACTTGCCGTCGCGCCAGATACGGTGGTGGTTATCTACCGCCATTGAGCCAGGCTGCCTTCGAAGAGAAGCCGGAAAATACCCAATTGGCGGTCGGGCGCGCTACTGACGTCGAGCCTAAGGGGTTTCAGCTTTCGTACTGGCGTCGGAGTTATCCCGAGGCCACCTGGCCAGAGCCATTCCTGCCGTCCGAACCCGCTCGGTTAGAGTCGGATCCGACCTTTTGCAGCGGGCACCCTCAACGAGAACTTCGCCGCGCACGGTGACGAGCTCGGCGGAACGACCAGGCAGGGCGAAGATCGCGGCGGAATAGGGGTCGCCGAGCGGGGTCGTGCGCGCGATGTCGATGCGGAAGGCGGCGAGATCGGCGTCCTTCCCTGGCTCGAGCGACCCGACTCGGTCGTCCAGTCGGAGGGCGCGGGCGCCGCCTATCGTCGCCAGCTCGAGGGCCTGATGGGCTCCGAAGGCATCGTGACGACGAACGGCACCGCGATGAACCAGGACGGCGAGTCGCGCTTCATCGAGAATGTCCATCCGATTGTTGCTGGCGACTGAGTCGGAGCCGATGCCGACGTGAATTCCCGCGGCCAGCAATGACAGCAGCGGTGCGACGCCGTGTCCGAACTTGGCGTTCGAGGCCGGACAGTGTGCCACCGAGCAGCCACGCCGGGCGATGGTGGCGATATCGGCGTCATCGACCCGAACGCAGTGGATGAGCAGGGATCCGGGCTCGAGGACGCCCTGCTTTTCCAGCAGCGCGATGGGCGAGCGTGCGCGCTTCGACGCATCGATGCCCCGACGACGCCAGCGCTCGGCGAAAGGACCGTCGCCGCGGACGACAATGTCCTCCTCCGCCGCGCTCTCAGCGATGTGCATCGCGAGGGGGAGTTTGCGCTCGCGGGCGAGCCTCGCCGTCGCGGCATAAAGGGCATCCGATACAGTGTATGGTGCGTGCGGTGATACGCCGAGTTGCACGAGATCGGTTTGCTGCGGCGTCAGAGCGGCGAGACGCGTCTCTAGATCGCGGATCGCGGCATCGCAGCTTGCAGGATCCGGCCCGAAAGTTTCCTGATACATGATCCCGCGGACGCCCAGCTCGCGCATCGCCTGCAGCGCCACGCCACTCGAGCAGGTGTCGGCGTAGGTGGTGATGCCTGCCTCTAATCCCTCGATAATCCCGAACCGCGCGGAATCGAGCAGCTTCTGCTCATCGAGAATCTCGTTCCGGCTCTGGCGAAGCTTGTCGATCCAGTCGCTGAAATCGAGATCCTCGAGAAAGCCGCGCATCACCGTCAGCTCGAGGTGCGTGTGCGTGTTGACGAGTCCCGGCATTAGGATCGCGTCACCGAGGTCCCGATCCTCGCCGGGCGGCGCGCCGACTCGCGGGCCCACGTATCTGATTTTGCCGTCGTTCTCGACGACGGTTCCGTTCTCGATCGGCGGCTGGGTGATTGGCAGCACCCAGCGCGCGTGGTAGCGCATCAGCGCGGGGGAAGACCCGGCAGTCGTGCCGGCGAATGCGTCGTGTCCGGTCGCGGTTGACGCACAGTGTCGCGGCGCGAGGTATCGAACACGGTCGGAATCCGGCGCGTCGGCGGCTGGCCGCGCGACGGCACCGGCTCGTAACCAGGCTGGATCGCCGGCGGGGTGACATTGATTGGCGCTCTGGTCGTCGACGGCGGAGGCGCGGTATACGGCGTAGTGCTGAAAGTGTCGACGGGGGAAGCGCCGCCCGGATTCATGTACGGGCCGTGCTTGTCGCAATCGCGCGTCGGCTCGGTACCAGAGATGTAGAACTCGGTGGTCACCAGATTTCGCGGGCAGTAAGGCGTCTGCAGGAGTCCGCTGCTGATGTCGATTTCGCGAGTAACGATCGAGGTCGGGCGCGGCCAATCCGGCGGGGCCGGCTTGCGGCGATAGACCTCGGTCATGAATGCAGTCCAGGCCGGAGCGGCGAGCACACCGCCCTGCGCGTTGTCCTTGATCTTCTGGGGACGATCGAGACCCATCCAGACGCCGGCGATCAGATCCGCTGTGTAGCCGACGAACCAGACGTTGGTGCCGTCGTTGGTGGTTCCCGTTTTTCCACCGGCCGGATAATGGAATCCCGATTCCCAGACGCCGGCGGCGGATCCACGGCGGATCACGTCCTTCATCATGTCGACCATGATCCACGCTTCTTCGGGGGAGAGCACCTGGGTGCGCGTCGGCGTCGGCTGCCAGAGAATCTCGCCCTTCTGGTTCTCGACGCGCAGAATCGCGTTCGGGGAGGCGCGAACTCCGAGATTTGCGAATGCGGTGTACGCGGAGATCAGCTCGATCGGATAAACTTCGGCGGCGCCGATGTGGATCGAGGGGTACGGAGGAATCACAGTGGTGATGCCGAAATTCCTCGCTTCGTTAATGACGGTCTGTTCGCCCAGCTCCATCCCCAGCCGAACTGTGGACACGTTGCGGGAGAGGTACAGCGACTGCCGTAGCGGGATCTCACCGAGGAACCTGAGATCGTAGTTCTGTGGCGCCCATTCGGGTTGTCCGGGGACCTGCAGCACGAGCGGGCTGTCATTGACGATGTACGAGGGTGGCCGGCCGTTCTGCACCGCCGCCGAGTAAACGATGGGCTTGAACGTCGAGCCCGGCTGGCGAAGGGCCTGGACGCTGCGATTGAATTTCGAGTCGTCGAAATCGCGTCCGCCGATCATGGCTCGGACGGCGCCCGTGCGCGGATCCATCGCCAGGAACGCGCTCTGAAGGTACGGCGACGAGCCGGCTCCCTCGTCGCCTTCACGATGGGCCATGTAGTGTTCGTACGTCTCGTGCTGGTAAGGCCCGAATCGTCCCGCCTCGATGGCGCGTGCCTGGCGCTCCAGCGACCGCTCCGCCGCGCTCTGCATGTCGAGATCGAGGGTTGTGAAAACCTTGAGGCCCTGCTCGTAGAGCTGCTTTCCGAACTGCGCGTCGAGCTGCTGACGAACCCATTCGACGAAGTACGGGGCGGTCTCCCCGGTGACCGTCTTGTTGGCAAGCTGCAATGGATAAGCTTTCGCGCGGCTCATGTCGGCTTCGCTGATATACCCGGCGCCGTTCATCAGACCCAGCACGGTGTTGCGGCGCTGAATGGCGCGCTCGGGAAAGCGAACCGGATTGTAGCGGGCGGGAGCTTTGGGCAGCGCGGCGAGAGTCGCCGCTTCAGCGAGATTCAGATCGCGAACGGACTTGCCGAAGTACCGCTGCGACGCCGTCTCGACGCCGTAGGCGCCGTGTCCGAGGTCGATCTGATTGAGGTAGAGCTCGAGGATCTTCTTCTTGTCGTACTTCGCCTCGATAGCCCGCGCGACTTTGGCTTCCTTGATCTTGCGGACGACGCTCTTTTCGCGGGAGATCTTTTCCGGAAAGACGTTTCGCGCCAGCTGCATCGTAATCGTGGAGAAGCCCTGCGAGTACCCATGGATCGGCGAACGCAGGACGACGCCTACGGCGCGGTGCCAATCGATGCCGGCGTGCTGGTAGAAGCGCTTGTCTTCGGTGGCGATGAACGCGTCCTGAACGATCTTCGGAATCTCGTCGATCTTGACCAGCGTCCGCCGCTCGAGGCCGAGCTCGGCGATGAAGCGACCGTCGATCGCGTAGAGCTTGGACGTCTGGTGCGGGGTGTACTCGGCGAGGATTTCGATCGACGGGCACTGGGTGCCGCGGCAGATGAGAGCCCACGTGCCGTAGGCGGTGCCGGCGCCGAATGCGACGAGAAAAGTAAACACCAGCAGCACCACTCTGACGAACGTCGGATGCCGCTTGCGGAAGGAGAGCCTGGAGTTGGTGATGGTGCCGGAGGGGGAAGCGGGGGCAGAAGCCATGCGGAGTCAAAAGATAACTGTCATACACCGAAGGTGACACCGCGGTCGGGCGTCCCTAATTTCCCCGCATGAGCATAAAGAACTCACTGCTGGACGAGCTGTCCTGGCGCGGGATGATCTACCAACAGACGGACGGTTTGGCGGAGGCTCTCGCAACCGGTGAAATCAGCGCGTACGTAGGGTTTGACCCTACGGCGTCGAGTCTGCACATCGGGAGTCTCGTGCCGGTTATGGGTTTGGCGCATCTGCAGCGCGCGGGGCACCGGCCGGTGGCGCTTGTCGGCGGTGGGACCGGAATGATCGGCGATCCGAGCGGCCGCACCTCGGAGCGCCAGCTCCTGACCGAACAGGAAATAGAGTCGAATGCGCGATCGATCGAAAGGCAGTTGTCGCACTTCCTCGACTTCAGCGGAGCGCACGCGGCGCGAATGAGAGACAATGCGGTGTGGCTGCGGCCGCTCAAGGCAGTGGAGTTCATGCGCGATGTGGGCAAGCACTTCACGGTGAATTACATGCTGGCGAAAGAGTCGGTGCAATCGCGGATCGAGGGCGGAATCTCGTTCACCGAGTTCTCCTACATGCTGCTCCAGGCCTACGACTTTCTGGAGCTGTTCCGCCGGGAAGGAGTGTCACTGCAGATGGGCGGCAGCGATCAATGGGGGAACATCACGGCGGGGATGGAGCTCATACGCCGTGTCGAGGGAAAGACGGCGCACGCTCTCACCATGCCGCTGGTGACCACCGCCAGCGGATCCAAGTTCGGCAAGACCGAAGCGGGCGCGGTGTGGCTCGATCCCGCGCGCACATCGCCGTACAGGTTCTATCAGTACTGGATCAACGTCGACGATCGCGATGCCGGCAAATACCTCCGCCTTTTCACGCTGGTGTCGCGCGATGAGATCGAGGAGCTCGAGAAGTCGATCGCCACTTCTCCCGAGAAGAGAGAGGCGCAACAGGCGCTGGCGCGCGATGTCACCGCGCGCGTGCACGGCGCGGAGGCGGCGCGGGTAGCGGAAGAGGTCTCGAAGGTGTTGTTCGGGAAGGCAGACCCGGCCACTCTATCAGAGCCTGTGCTAAAAGCGTTGAGCGAGGAAGTGCCATTCGCGGAGGTGAAAGAGACGCCGGCGCTTCTGGATGCCCTGGTGCTGCTCAAGCTCGCCGCGTCGAAGAGTGCGGCGAGGAGGCTCGTCGAGCAGGGCGGAGTCTACCTGAATGGACAGCGAGCCACGCCAGACTCGTCCCTGGGCGACGCACAACCTCTCGCCGGAGGCTATCATTTGGTGCGCAAAGGAGCCCGCGAGTACGGGCTGATTCGGTCAGGAGTTAATCGTAAATGACTGCACGCCTGCTTCGTTCCGCAATACTGACGCTTTCAGCCGCGGCGGCGTTGGCGTCGACCGTCGGTTGCCGGAGCAAGGAGCCCCGCCTGTCCGTGTTCTCTCCCGCCGAATCCTCTCATTTCGTGAAAGGCGACACCATCCATTTCGCAAGCGAGTTGAACAGTGGATTGGACCCCGGTGTTGTTGACTGGAGTGACTGGCACTGGGTAAGCGACATCGATGGCGATATCGGACACGGTCCTCGAATCGACGTGACATCGCTGAC
>DASYIM010000168.1:0-2985 GCA_035997625.1 Gemmatimonadaceae bacterium | reverse complement strand
TACGAAGATGGCGAAGACGATCAGCGAGCCATAGAGCGTCAGCACCAGCACGCCCAGGTGCCGCAGAACTCCGAGTCCGTTCTTGCCCACCGTGACGGCGATTGCAGCGCCGATCCCGACCGGCGCAAATTTCATCACGATCCCCACCACCTTGAACATCGCTTCCGCCAGACTCTCGCAGACGGTCAGCATCACGCTCCGCACCGGGCCGCGCACCCGCGACAGCCCGACGGCGAACAAAATCGTGAAGAACACGATCTGCATCGCGTCATTTCTCGCCGTGGCGTCGACGAAGCTTTGCGGAACGGCGTGCTCCAGCATCCCGGCGAATGTGGGCTTCGCCTGAGCCAACTCGGCCGCACCGTCGAGCGAGACTCCCGTCAGGTTCACACCGCGACCCGGCTTAACGACGTTCACCATCACCAGGCCCACGATCAACGCCAGCGTCGTTGCCACCTCGAAGTAGATGATCGACCGGAAGGCGAGCCGGCCCACCCGCTTCAGATCGTCGCCGTGGCCGGCAATGCCGATGACGAGCGTCGAGAATATCAGCGGCGCGATCAGCGACTTGATCATCCGCAGGAAGATGTTCGATAGCACCTGCAGATCGGTGGCGTGGAACCCCGCCGCCTTGCCGTCGGGAAAGAAATACCCGGCGGCAACGCCGAGGATCATGGCGATGATGACCCACTGCGTCTGCGAGAGACGACGGAGTACCACCATGATCCTAGCTCGATTTCTGTGTGCGCCAGCGCGATATCGAGCGCCGCAATACCACGACAAGCAGAATCAGTCCCGGTATCATAGTACGACCACGATGCCCACCATGCCGGGGTGGATGGTGCAGTGGTAGTGATACGTACCGGCAGTGGCGAACGCGCGCTCGACCGAACGGTTGGCGTTGTTCCCCGGTATGTCGGCCGGCGTCGCGGCGCCGGGATTGTCGAAGAAGACGTTGTGCGCCGCGCCTCCGAACGCGAACGTCACCGTCTCGCCGGCATTCACTGTGAGCGTGCTCGGCGAAAACTGTACACCCGCGTTGGTGGTGACGGTCGTTCCGTTGGGCGGTGGCGGTGGCGGGGGTGGCTGCTTGGGTCCGGTTGTGCCATAGCCCCCGCCGCCGCATGCGGCCGACAGGAGAATGGCTGAAGCGCTGATGATGCGTGTTAGGTGTGACATGGAGTTCGACCTGCCTTTGCGTGCGAATGAGTGGACTATCGTGCACACCAAAGCTCGGCCGAATCACCGCCCGAGTATTGAACAAAGGCGGGACAATCTTTTGAACGAACGTGCTATTTCAGCGGGGTTGGGAAACGGCTGCGGCTGCGCAGCAGGGCGCCGGGAGTGACGCCGAACTCGCGCTTGAAGAGCCGGGTAAAATGCGCCTGATCGGCAAAGCCGGTGCGCTGGGCGACGTCGGAGAGGCTGGCGTCGGGGACCTCGAGCAGGCGGCGCGCGTGGTCGAGACGAAGCACCACCAGATAGCGATGCGGTGCCATCCCCATCGTCTCCTTGAAGACGCGGGTGAAATGCGCTGGTGAGAGGCCCACCTCGTTGGCGATCGCCACCACCGACAGCGACGATCCCACGTTCAGCTCCATCAGCTCGAGGGCGCGGCGCTTGTGCGTCTCCGACAATCCGCCGCGCAGCCGCGCAACGCGCGGCTTGTGGACACCGGCGTGGAGCGCGATCTGCTGACTCAGTCCCGTCGCCAGCGCCTCGACGAACGCGAGACCACCCGGATTCCCCGCGTCCGACTCGGCGACCAGCGCGCCGAGTATGTGGCCGATCTGCGACTTGGCGATGGCGTAGGTGCGGCGCAGCTCGACGGGCGCCTGGTCGGGCTCGGTGGTGAGTCGACCGAAGTAGAGCGGGTCGATCGACATCCGTACGTACCGGAAGTTGCTATTGAGACGCACCGAGACGAGCTCGCCGGCAGGGCACACCCACGCCGCGCCACGACGGAGGACGACGCGTCGGAATCCCAGCTGGCCTTTTACTTCGATGGTGAGGGGCCGATCGTCGAGGTTCATCGAGACGTAGTGCTGCAGTCCCGCGACTTCGTCGACGGCGGCGATATTATTGGTGCCCGACTCCAACCGGAGACCGGGCCAATCGAATGCCTGGGTGGTGACTATGTGTGGACCGTCGCTGCGAAAATCCACCCGACCGAATTGGCCCGGGCCGTGGGCGACGTTCATCTCGACGAGTTGCGCCATTTCTGAACTTACGGGCTGGCAATAACGATCGCTGCGAAAACAAACGAGAATTCACGCGACGCGAGAAGTCGTCTCCGAAAGTATGATTTCTCCTACGACGGACCTCCGATTTGTCCTACATTTTGGATGTCAGCGCATCTATTGCAGACCGTTTTCGCTACGTTGCCAACCCGCTTCCTACCATGAGACAGACGTGATATCTCCAGTCCCGCTCATCCTCGAGGGCAACGGCGTTAGGCTGGAGCCAATGACGCCCGATCATGCCGACGACCTCGCCGCCGCCGCCGCCGACGGCCGGCTGTGGGAGCTATGGTACACCGCCGTACCGGCGCCCGACAAAACCGCATCCTACATCGAGGCGGCGCTTGCCGGCCAGCAAGCAGGCCAGATGATGCCGTGGGTAGTTCGCGACCTCGCCTCAGGAAGCATCGTGGGCACAACGCGCTATCACGACATCGTTCGTGAGATCGACCGCGTCGAGATCGGCTACACCTGGTACGGCGCGAAATGGCAGCGCAGTCACGTCAACACCACCTGCAAGCTGCTCCTCCTCACCCACGCTTTCGATACGCTGGGCTGCAAGGTCGTCGGGCTCCGCACCGACAACTTCAACTTCAGGTCACAGCGGGCGATCGAGGCGCTCGGCGCCAAAAAAGATGGCGTCATCCGCCACCACGCGGCGCGACGCGACGGGACCGCTCGCGACAGCGTGATCTACAGCATCCTCGTCGCCGAATGGCCCGACGTCAAACGACATCTGGCGCTG
>DASYIM010000167.1:0-2437 GCA_035997625.1 Gemmatimonadaceae bacterium | reverse complement strand
TCGCTCTCCTGGCCCGTCAGCCCGTCGAGGAGCATCAGCTGGCCGGCGCGGGAGTCGGCGCAGTAGATGGCGACATCAAGCAGGTTGATCGCGGACCACCAGAGACACGCCATCGCGGCAAAGACATCGCGCCGCCGGCCGGCTTCTCCTTTCTTCAGGAAGTAGGCGACGAATATCAGGGGAAACATCACCTGCGTGAGCGAGCCACCGAGGATCACCATCGTCGATCCCAGGATCGGGATGCCGAAGGGCATGAATAGCATGTGCCCAAACTCGTGGATGGCGAGGTTGATATCGCTGAGCAGGGGGACCACGCCGTCCTCATCACGGAATGCGGTCCAGGCGAGCCAGGCGAGCAGAGCCGCGAAGGCGAAACGCGCGTAACGTTGCCCGGTGCGCGGTGAGTCGCTGGAACCGATTGAGGGCGATGTCGCGCCCATGATTAACCTCGTCGCTGGCGGATTGGAAACTTCGAAATGAAGACGGCTCCGCCGGGTGCTGCGCAACGCGGCAATCACTACTTAGGCAAAGTCACCCCTCATTAGTGATTCACCGAGCTCACTCGCATTAGAACACGAGTGTCTGAATCGAGTGCGGCAGGCTCGTGACCTCGGCAGCGTTCCCCGCTACCCACAAGAAGTACGCAACCTTTTGATCGGTTGGGTTCATCACTACTACCGCGACCTTTCCGTCAGGATTGACGAAGGCGGTGGAAAGGAGCGCACTTCTGCTCGGTGAGCTGGCAATCCTCCTCGCGCCGGGGCGGACAAACTTGGAAAAGTGTCCGATGTAGTGATACGAGTTGGTATAAGTCAGCTCGCCCGTTTTCGTGTCGGCGTGAACCGGCGCAAAGCAGAAGTTGCCGACGTGGTTCGGCCCACCCTGTTCGTCGAGCAATACGTTCCAATCCGTCCAGCCGACGGCCCCGTCGTTGAAGTCATTGATCATCGAGCGGCCGTAATATTCGCCCAATCTCCAGTTGTGGATGTCTTCCGCCTTGAAGGAATCGACGGTGCCTTCGGTGAAGATCAGCTTCTTGTCCGGGAAGGTCTCGCGCACCAGCCTGACATTGTCGAACATCATGCTGCCCCCGCTCCACGGCTCGTACCAGTGAAAGCCAATGCCCCAGACGTACTGCGCGGCTTTGGGATCGGCGAGAATGGTGCTCACTCTCTGGTAGATGAGATCGCGGTTGTGATCCCAGGCGATGATCTTCTTGTCCCCCAGTCCGGCACGATTCATAGTCGGGCCAAGAAAGTTCTTAAGGAAGTCTCGCTCGTCTTCCGCCGAATAGATGCACGACTCCCATTTCTGCGTCGCCATCGGCTCGTTCTGAACGGTAATGCCCCAGATGGGAATCCCTTCCTTCTCATACGCCTTGATGAATCTTGTGTAGTAGTTGGCCCAAGACTGAAAGAACTCGGCTTTCAGTTTTCCACCGTGCAGCATGTCGTTGTTGGTCTTCATGAATGCCGGTGGACTCCACGGGCTGGCGAATAGCGTCAGTCTCCCGCCGGCGGCAGCCAGCGCCCGCTTCGTGAACGGGATGCGAAATCGCTTGTCGTGGTCGACCCTGAAGGACTTGAGCTCCGTGTCGCCTTCATTCACATAGGTGTAGCTGGCAGAAGAGAAATCACAGCTGTGGATGTGCGTTCGTCCGAGCGTGTAGCCAATGCCTTTGTCGGGATCGAAGTAGGCGTCGAGAAGCTCCTGCTGTTTCGGAGCCGGGAGCTTGGCAAAAGTTTCGGCCGAGGCATCAGTAAGCGCGCCGCCGATGCCGATGAATGTCTGCGATCTCTTGGCAGGATCGACGAACACGCAGATCTGCGTCTCGAGGGGCTGGCCGAGGTACTTGAAGCTCAGTTTCTCGGTGGGCGCGAGGCGGTAGCTCGTTTTGTCGGCGGTGGTGTAGACCGTGATCCCTTTTCCCTGTATCCGCTCGAGCTCGGGAGGCTCCGGAGTCTCGGCCGGGGCCACGAGTGCCGGCAGCGACAGCCCGCCCTTTCCCAACGCCAGTGCCGAAGATGAGGCTACCAGGAAGCCACGTCGATCGATTTTCATAGTCGATGGTTAGAGTTGGCGTAAATATGGTGCGATTGCGCTCCGCCGGGCGCCCGTTATTACTCAAAATGCACCTGCGTGCGCCAGCTATCGTCGGCGCCTGACCTCACTCCGGCATTCCATGAAAGCCACGACCAAAACACTACGCGGTCGTCGCACCACAACGGAGACCGTGTTGGCACGCATCCCGGCCCGGATGCTGAATTTCGCCGAAGCGGCGGGCATGAATCGCGAGGCGCTAATCGAAGCCTCGGGCCTGAAGGGCGTCGACCTCGCTGATGGTGATTCGCGGGTCCCGATCTCGACTCAGGTGGCCCTCTGGCAGCTCATTGCAAAGGGCGTGGATGATCCTTATTTCGGGCTCCGCTCCGGCGTG
>DASYIM010000166.1:0-6662 GCA_035997625.1 Gemmatimonadaceae bacterium | reverse complement strand
TCCGTCGCGACAACGCGTACTCGAGCTGGGATCTCAGGCTGTCGAAGGGATTCCGGACGAAGGGCTACGGCCAGGTGGAGGCGATACTCGAGGTATTCAACCTGCTCAATCACGACAACTTCAAGGACCCGTCGTCGGGTTCACTGCTGTTCAATTTCGACGGGACGATTCGCAACGGACTCGGGGATCCGCGGCAGATTCAGCTTGGGGTCCGGTACGGGTTTTAGGCGACTGAGGACTGAACTGCATCGCGCGCCTGCTACGCGCTGCCCGCTGTTCGCTCGTAGCTATTTGCTGCGTACGATCTGACAGGCCGTCCTGGCGTAGAAGGAGAACCGATTTTGCTTGCCCGGAATGCCAGGCGGTCTGTCAGGAAGTCGTTAAGCTGTCAGCGAACAGCGACGAGCGGGTAGCGGGTAGCAGGCGCGCGAATCAAGTCCGCAGTCAAGTTCGCGGTTCAAGTCGCTTTGTCGAACGCAGCCTGAACCACCGCCTGGGCTTCCTCTTGCAGCCGCTTCAGATGCTCGGCGCTGCGGTAACTCTCGGCGTAGAGCTTGTAGACGTCCTCCGTCCCTGACGGTCGCGCGGCGAACCAGCCGCCCTCAGAGACGACCTTGATACCACCGATCGGATCGCCGGTACCCGGCGCCGTTGTGAGAGTGCTGACGATTTTCTCGCCCGCCAGCTTCGACACGTTCACATCGCGCGGCGAGAGCGCGGCCAGAATCTTTTTCTGCTTCGGATTCGCTGGCGCATCGATGCGCTCGTAAAAGAACTCGCCGTACTTCCGGGTGAGATCGGCGTACAGCTCGCCGGGGTCCTTTCCGGCGACAGCCGTCATCTCCGCCGCCAGCAGTCCCATGATTATTCCATCCTTGTCGGTGGTCCAGACACTTCCGTCCCGACGCAGGAATGATGCGCCGGCGCTTTCTTCACCACCGAACCCGAGAGAGCCGCTGAGGAGTCCGTCGACAAACCACTTGAAGCCGACTGGGACTTCTTTGAGAGTGCGTCCGATTCCCGCCGCCACTCTATCGATCATGGTGCTGCTGACGACGGTTTTTCCGACCGCCGCTGTTGGCGCCCAATCGGGCCGGTGGGTGAACAGGTAGTTGATCGCGACGGCGAGATAGTGGTTGGGATTGAGAAGCCCCGAGCTCCGCGCCACGATGCCGTGCCGGTCGTGATCGGTGTCGCACGCCCACGCCACGTCGAACCGGCTCTTGAGACCGATCAGCCGCCGCATCGCGTACGGCGACGAGCAGTCCATTCTGATCCTGCCATCCCAATCGACGGTCATGAACCGGAAGGTCGCGTCGACGACGTCACTCACGACGGTGAGCGGAATCCTGTAACGATCGGCGATCACATCCCAGTAGAAAACACCTGCCCCGCCCAGCGGATCGACGCCGAGCTTGAGCCCGCCGCTGCGAATCGCTTCGAAGTCGATGACGGCGCCAAGATCATCGACATACGCGTTCAGGTAATCGTGCCGGAGGGTGGTGGCCGCCGACTTTGCTTTGGCGAATGTGATGCGACGGACATCCTTGAGTCCCGACGCTATGAATTCGTTGGCCTTGTCCTGGATCCACTTCGTCGTCGCCGAATCCGCGGGGCCGCCGCTCGGCGGATCGTACTTGAAGCCACCGTCCTCAGGCGGATTGTGGGACGGTGTGATGACGATTCCGTCGGCCAGCCCGGTCTTCTTCCTACGGTTGTAAGCAAGGATCGCGTGCGATACCACCGGCGTCGGCGTGAAGCCGTCGCGATCGTCGATCATCACTGTCACATCGTTGGCGGCCAGCACCTCGAGAGCCGATACGAACGCCGGCTCCGACAGCGCGTGGGTATCGAGGCCAATGAAGAGCGGCCCGTCGATGCCCTGCTGCCGGCGGTGGATGCAGATCGCCTGGGTGATGGCGAGGATGTGCTCTTCGTTGAAGGAGCACTGCAGAGATGTCCCGCGATGTCCTGATGTGCCGAACGCCACCCGCTGGGCAGGGGCACCAGGATCAGGCTCGAGCGCGTAATACTCCGTGACCAGCCGCGGAATGTTGGCGAGTATCGATTCGGGGGCGGGCTTGCCCGCCAGCGGACTGAGTTTCATTCAACCTTGGGTATGCAAATTCGATTCTACTCGGCGCGCTGCAGCGCGACGGCTGGTGACTCATCGAACCGATTGCCGCGGTATTGGTCCACGACAGGATATAATCTCGGATCTTCAACAGTTGACGGGGAGACGCTGACGGCGTACTTCCTCAGGGACTCCCATGGTCACAATCTCCATTAAAGGCGACCGCATCCACCTCGACGTCGAAGGCATCGACAAGATGTGGGCTGTCCGCAGTCACCTGGAGTTTCCGCTGTCCCACATTCGGTCGGTGCGCATCGATCTCGAAGCGGCACGGGGATGGTGGCACGGCCTCAGGCTGATGGGATCGAACATCCCTGGAATTCTCACCGCCGGCACTTTTTATCAGCAAGGTGAGCTGGTCTTCTACGATGTGCACGATCCCGACAGGACCATCGTCCTCGAGCTCGATCACGAGCGGTACAAGAAGCTGATCATCGAAGTCGAGGACCCCGAAAAGGCGAAGACGACGATCGAGCGCTCGCTTAACAGGAAGAGGAAGACCCACTGACGAAGGTCGCGCTTTACTTTCGCCGTGAACCGTCCTATGATTGCCGCGTGACCAGCTTCTCCTTTAGCGCGAACTTTTATTACGTACTCTACGGATACGTCCGTCGGAGGCCGGTGTCGCGCGCGTAGTCGATCCAATGGTCGTCGCAGACAACAAGGCCTCCGCAACGCGGGGGCCTTTGCTTTTCCGGTCCCGGAGCGTGGGGCCAGTCAACCTTCATCGTGGGGCGTCATGTTGAAACCGAAATCCGTACGCAAAGGAACTCCGAGCTCCAACGGAGCCGCCGGCACTCACGCCAACGACCTGGTGATGCGCGTCGCATTTCAGGGGGCGCGCGGGGCGTACGCCGAGGCCGCGATCGCGCAGATCTGGCGACATCCGGTGGAGCCCGTTCCGGTTCCGACCTTCACGGGCGCAATCCGCGCCGTGGAAGAAGGAACGGCCGATGCCTGCGTCATCCCGGTCGAGAATTCGATCGTCGGCAGAATCGAGACGGCGTGGGAAGCCCTCGCCGGCTCGGCGAAGCTGCGCACGGTGGCCGAGACGCTGGTGCCGGTGCGTCATTGCCTGCTTGCGCCGAAGGGAGCGACGCTTCACGGCCTCCGCAGCGCGGCCAGTCATCCCACCGCTCTCGCGCAGTGCGGCATTTTCTTCCAGACGCACCACTGGATCAAGCCGAACAAATCGTTCGACACCGCCGGCGCGGCCCGCGAGATCGCCGAGCGTGGCGACTTGACGCAGGCGGCGATCGCCAGTCGCGCGGCCGGCGAGCGTTACGGGCTCGCCGTGCTGGAGGAAGGCGTGCAGGATGTCCGCGACAACCACACCCGGTTCGTCGCCGCGGTGTCGGAGCGGTCGAAGCTGTGGCGACGCACCCACGCGATTCGCGGTGCGACGTCGGTAGACGAGGATGATCCCCGGCACATCGCCGATGCAACGAGGGAATTGCTGACGGCGATCGTCGAGCGGAATCAGATCGACAGCGACGAGATCGTCAGCATCTGGTTTACGGTGACGCCGGATCTTACTTCCGCATTCCCTGCTCTGGCGGCGCGGCAGATGGGGTTCGTCGATGTCCCGTTGCTGTGTGCGAGCGAGATTCCGGTGCCAGGGTCGATGCCGCGGTGTTTGCGGACGTTGGTGGAGCTGGAGCTTCGCGCGCCCCGAAAGTTGGCGAGTCATGTCTACCTGAGGGAGGCGGTGGCTTTGAGGCCGGATGTGCACTCTCGTTGATCTCGGCGTATGGATGTCGGCGCGATCCGGCCCATCGAATACCGAAGCAGGGAGCGGAAAGCTTAGTCAGCTCCAAGCTTTTCAGCTTTCATACACGCGTTCCGGGAACGATGCTAACGTTTCGGTGGTGCGTTCAGAAACGACGCTAACGTTTCGGTGGTGCGCTTAGTTTGTTGAGGAGGCCGTGCAGCATTCGTCTGATTAGTCTCGGCGTATAGTTCTCGGCGCGATCGGGCCCATCGAATACCGAAGCAGGGAGCTGAAAGCAGTCTAAGCTAGAAGCTTGTCAGCTTTTCCGGCGGCGTAAAGAGACGGGAAGGGTCGATTCGCCAAGTCGATTCACGTCGCGTGGGAAAGATGGCTTTAAGCTGTGCGCTTGGAGTCACCTTGGAGAATGGCCGACTTCAAGAAGCTACTTGTTTGGCAAAAGGCTCATGCCTTGGCGATGAACACTTACCGGATGGCGAAGCGGATTCGCCGTGCTCAGGACATCGCGCTGCGGGCCCAGACGATTCGGGCCGCGCTATCGATTCCGACAAACATCGTTGAGGGCCGACGCCAGCTTACGGACAAGGAATTCGCCCGGTTCCTGCGCATTGCGCTCAATTCCGCCTGCGAGCTGGAATACCACCTAATGGTTGGCCGCGACATCGGTGTGATAACCGAAGCTGAATCACACGACCGCCTCCAGGATGTCGTCGAAGTCAGACGAATGCTGCACGGCCTCCTCAACAAACTGAGCGCCCCACCGAAACGTTAGCGTCGTTCCGAGCGCACCACTGAACCGTTAGCGTCGTTCCCGGAACGCATGTATGAAAGCTGAAAAGCTTAGCGCTGACTAAGCTTTCAGCTCCCTGCTTCGGTATTCGATGGGCCAGATCACGCCGAGATCCAAACGCCGAGACAAGTACCTAGAAATCCTCCCCGAAGAGCGGATATTCCCCCCACCCTTCACGGAGAGCTTCGATGGAGCGTAGGGAGTTCATTCAACGCGGTGCCAGTCTTGTCGGCGCCGCCGCCTTGACCGGCATGGATGCCAGGCCGGCTCTCGCCCAGCCGGCAACGGCCGGCGCCACCCGCCGCCCCGACCCTCCGCCTCCAATCTCCGAATCCGAACGGATCGCCCGCCGCGAGAAAGCCCAGACCCTCATGAAACAGCTCGGCATCTCCGCGATGCTGATCGAGCCGGGCGCCAACATGCTCTACTTCACGGGCATGGAATGGGGACGCAGCGAGAGACTGTTCGCCCTCCTCCTCCCGCAAACCGGCAAGGGCATCGTCGTCTCCCCGGCTTTCGAGGAACAGCGTGGCGCCGACCAGGTGGGCGGACGATTCGAGATGAGGGTCTGGCAAGAGGATCAGAATCCTGAGTCCATCGTTGCCGGCGTTCTCAGGGATTGGGGCGCATCAACCGGCAAGCTCGCCGTCGACGGCAGCGCCCGCACCTTCGTCTACAACGCGTTGGCCGCCGCCGCGCCGGGTCTGCAGCTGGCTACCGCCGAAGCGATTACAAACGGGTGTCGTGGAGTGAAGACGGCGCACGAGATCGAGATCATGCGCTACGCCAACGCCATCACCCTCGACGCGTACCGATCCGCACTCAAGACCCTGCGGGTCGGGATGACCCAGGCCGAGCTCGCCCGCAACGTGTCCCAGGAATTCGCCAGGATGGGATACCAGGGCGGCGCGTTGGTGCTGTTTGGCGAGTCGTCCGCTTATCCCCACGGGCTGCCCCACCCCCGTTCGCTCGAGGAGAACCAGGTGGTGCTGATCGATGGCGGGACCTCGGTTCACGGCTACCAATCGGACATGACGCGAACGGTCGTGTTCGGCAAACCGGATCCTGAGGCGGAGAAAGTCTTTGCCATCCTCCAGGACGCCCAGAAGCGCGCCCTCGCCTTCGCCGCGCCCGGCAAGAAGTGCGGCGAGGTCGACGCTGTCGCGCGTAAAGTCGTCGCCGACGCCGGGTACGGACCCGGCTACCGCACCTTTACCCACCGGCTCGGCCATGGAATCGGGCTGGAGGGTCACGAGTGGCCGTACCTCGTCCCAGGGAGCGAGATCGTGCTCCAGCCGGGGATGACGTTTAGCGACGAGCCGGGGATCTACCAGTACGGCAAGTTCGGGATCCGCGTCGAGGATATCCTGGCGATCACGGAGGATGGGGCGGAGATGATGACGGCGACTCAGAGTTCGTTGGTGCCGGCTTCGGTATGAATGCGGGCCGTTGATCTGGGCGCTCAAAATCCACAGGAATACAAAAGCCCGGAGCTGTCAGCGTAGTGAGCTTTACAGCTCAGAGCTTCACTCAAACGCGTAAAGCACAGCTCCCAGCTGCAACGCTCACAAAGCTTACAGCTCCGGGCTTTAGTTCTGTGGTGGTCCTTGAGCGCCCAGATCAAACGGCCCGCCTTGACCAGCTCCTGGCCCCCAGCTGCCAAGCTCGGCCCCAGAAATGCATAATTATGCTTGACGCGCCAGCTACATCCTGTAGCTTGCGGTAGAGACTAAAAAGCCAAATGCTGACTTCCCGCGACTATAACCGACTTCTTCCGCTCCTCGCCTGCATTCGAAAGGCGGCGACCGGGAGATTTTGCGCGGGCAACAACACGGACTCATAGCAGGTTGAAGAACTAACGCGCAAAAGGCCTCTCCCGGAAACGGAAGGGGCCTTTTTTTGTAACTACAGCTCGAATGGAGCCAACGCTCCGGAGATTGCACGATGACGGCAAAGCAGGGTTTGTATGATCCGGCTTACGAGCACGACGCGTGTGGAATTGGCTTCGT
>DASYIM010000165.1:0-20105 GCA_035997625.1 Gemmatimonadaceae bacterium | reverse complement strand
GTCGAGGAGCGCGCGGTGCCCGCGAGTACTGTCCCCGGTGAGCACGCGTGGCCGACCCAGCCTTTCTCTTCGCTCCCGCCGCTGAGTCCTCAGCGCTGGGATGGACAGTCTCCCGATACGGCCTGTCAGACGCTGGCGCGTGGCCTGCGCAACGAGGGGATTTTTACGCCACCCAGTCTCGAGGGGACGATTGTTCTTCCCGGCAACATAGGGGGCGCGCATTGGGGAGGCCTCGCCTTCGACCCGGCTCGCCAGCTCGCCGTCGTTCCGGTGAATCGGCTGGCAGCAGCGGTCCAACTGATACCGATCGCGGGCGTCAATCCCGATACGCTTGGCGAGTCCAAATCGCGGATGGGCTACAACTACACCGTGATGCGCGGAACGCCGTACATCATGCGGCGCCGTTTCTTCTACATCCCGCCCGGTACCGTCTGTACTCCGGCGCCGCCGGGCGAGCTGGTGGCGATGGATCTCAAGTCGGGCACCAAGGCGTGGGGCACACCGATCGCGCCGACTCTGGGTGGCCCGATCGTTACCGCAGGTGGATTGGTGTTCATGGCGGCGACGGTTGACCGCCGGTTTCGGGCGTTCGACATCGATAGCGGCCGGGAGCTCTGGAACGCCGAGCTACCCGCGTCGGGCAAGGCCACACCGATGACCTACCGCGGCGCAGACGGGCGACAGTACGTAGTGATTGCCGCCGGCGGTGATGGCGAGACGTGGGGTGCCGGGGATTCCATAGTTGCGTTTGCGCTGCCCCGATAGCACGGTATGGTCGTGATCCGGTCTTCGGTTCGGGCGTTCGCAATCGCTGGCCTCGCTCTCGGCGCGGCCGGAAGTGCGTTCGCCCAGGAACAGACAGATACCCGTGGCCTCGAGGTGATAACGTCGAAGCGGCTCAATCAGCTGCGGACGATCTTTATCGCCACTCCCGAAGAGTATCCGC
Organism: Gemmatimonadaceae bacterium; assembly: GCA_035997625.1. Classification (GTDB taxonomy): domain Bacteria; phylum Gemmatimonadota; class Gemmatimonadetes; order Gemmatimonadales; family Gemmatimonadaceae; genus UBA4720. Next base: position 19,159 of record DASYIM010000165.1, on the reverse strand, counting down.
TATCGAAGGCAAGCTATCCGGTGCTGGTGCTGCTCGACGCGGACGACTTCCCGCAGTACGAGCTTGCGCTCGCCAGTGTGCGGTTTCTCGCCAGCCGCACCGCGATTCCAAAAATGATCGTAGTCGGGATCCCCAACGGCAGCCGTCGCACGCATGACCTTACACCGCCGCCGACTGGAAAAACCGCGACGGATTTCCCCACGGCCGGTGGGGCAGCCGCCTTCGCGGGCTTCGTTGTCGACGAAGTACTGCCGCTCGTTCGTGAGAAGTACCGTACGTTGCCGACGACGATCCTTGCCGGCCACTCCTTCGGCGGACTGTTCGCGCTCGCGGTAGCGGCGCAGAATCCCGGAGTGTTCAAAGGGGTCATCGCCATGAGTCCGGCGCTCTGGTGGAATGACTCGAGCCTCGTCGTCACCTATTCGGACATCCTGGCGAGATCGCGCGGCCGCGAGAGGATCTTCGTGACGAGCGGCGGACTCGAGCCGACGATCGATCGAAACACGGGCAATTTCGCCACGCGTCTCGATGCCCTGAGCCCCGCGACGGTCGTCGTTGAATACCGTCGCTATCCCGAGGATACCCACATGCTGACGCCGGCGCCAAGTCTCGCGGACGGGCTGCGCTTTGTGTTCGAGCCGGTCTCGTTGGCGAAGCTGCCGATCTCCAGGTTGGGGCCGGGCTCAGACTCCGCGACGATCGTACGAGCGGTGCTGCAGACGGAAGAGGTATATCATTTCGCAGCGCGGTCCCTGGGATTGCCGGACCTGCTCCCGGAGAACGTGCTCAACGGTTTGGGGTATGGCGTACTCGATAGCATGAAAAACCCGGCGCTGGCGGCGTGGGTGTTTGGGAGGAACGTGCTTCTTTATCCTGAGTCGGCCAACGTTTACGACAGTCTTGGCGATGCATTGCTCGCGGGCTCCGATACCACCGGCGCGCGAGCCCAGTTTCAGCGGGCAATCGATACGGCGATCAAACTGGGGCAGCCGGTGGCCGACATAACGAAGCAGAAGATAGCCGCGCTCGCCAGGACAGACGCGGCGATGGCGAAGCACTAACGTAGTTCACCCGTCGGGACTGTTTTGAACATGCGGTACGAAAGGTGGGGCGCACTCGCCTGCTCTATTTGCGCGCTGGCGTGTGCGTCGGCTGTGCAATCGACCCCCAGCGATCGAGAGTCGCGCGCGTCGTGGGAGCCGGCGCCACCAATGGCGCACGCGCGCTCCGCGCACGCTGTGGTGAGCACCGACAACGCGATATACGCGATTGGGGGAACCGGGGCTGGGGGTGCGCCCGTCCTCGAGGTCGAGTGGTTCGACGGCAAGGTGTGGCGGACAGAAACGAAACTCCCCGGCGAGGGACTCAACGCGCCGGCAGCGGTGGCAATCGGCAGACGCATTTACGTGATCGGCGGATTCAAAACCGTCACCAACACGCCGACGGCCGAGGTTTTCATCTATGACACTCGTACCCATTCCTGGAGCGGTGCGGCGCCGTTGCCGGCGCCGAGGGGCGGTCACGCCGCAGTCGTTTTGAATGGAAAGATTCACGTAATTGGCGGGGGAAATTCGCGCTCGACGCTTGCCGACCATTCCGAGTACGATCCGATGACCGATGAATGGACCGAGCGAGCCCCACTGTCCCGGTCGAAAGGGAGTCCAGCCGCGGTCGCGTTCGGCGGGAAGCTCTGGTCGATTGGCGGGCGCAGCGGTCCGGCCGATTTCGGTGACGTCGAGATCTACGATCCGGCGACCGATCGCTGGACAGCGGGGCCTTCGATCGAACCGCGCGGGACCGTGGGGGCCGCCGTGTACTGCGGCACGATCTACGTGTTCGGTGGAGAATCCCAGGCCAGGAAGACAACGCTGTCCGAAGTGCTGCGGCTGAATCGGGCGAACGGCTGGGAAAGCGCCCGGCCGATGTTGTCGCCCAGGAACTACGCGCGGGCAGTCTTGTTTGGCGGCTCGGTGTATCTGGTCGGGGGAAATCCAACCGTTGGAATGAGTCACTCCTCGGCGGGGAGCACCCTCGTCGAGCGGTTCCGGGCCTGCTGAGTTGCAATAGGACTCGGACGCTCGTCTCGAAGGATACCGACTCGAATCCCCATGAACCGTGACGTGCTGAGAATCACCCCGCAACTGCTGCTCTGGATGCTGGGCTTCATCGCGATCGTGCTTGTCGGCGTATCGCTGACGATGGATCTGAGAGGGCAATCCGCAGCCGATTTCTTCGTGATCCGGCGGTGGTCGTTCGAGGGATTGCGTGTGTACCTGTGGCTCGAGGGCCTGCTGCTGACCGCGATCGTCGCCGCGCTTGGCATGCATGTCGTCACGACGGGGTTCGCGGTGGCGCGCGGAGCGGCCTCGAGAATGTTCGGAATCGCCGTGAGACTGCACCCAACGGTGCCCCGCCAGTTCGGTTACGTGTTCGTCGTCCTCGGCGCCAGTCTGGTCGCGCTGTCGATCACGACGCTGGTGCTGCTCAACTCCTGCCGGTACATGCGCATAGTCTAAGGTCTGTAGCTGGCATCTCGACACTCAAGGCATCAACTAAAACTGAACGGGTGCGAGCAGTGAGTAACCAACGCTTCAAGCAGCGAGTTCACTACGTCGGGACGTCCCTCAGCGGCATGAGAACCACTGCCCGTCCCTGAATGGCGCCTACTGACGTCCCGACGTCCTGAACTGACGCCTGGCAGCGTTGGCTACTCACGGCTCGCACCCGTTCCGTTGTCTTTACGGCTTTTGAGCAACGAGATCTGTACCAAAATGTTTACTCGACGTAAACAATGTTCAGCAGGTCCGCCTTGTAGCGTTTCTGGTAACGAATCTCGACGCTCTCCGGACACTGCATGGCGATCTCACTCGAACGATTCTCACAAACGACCCAGGGCGAGCCCGACCTGCGCCTCCTCTATCAGCTGTTCGAGGAAGCGCAGCGGTCACGCGTCGCGCACGGTGAGAGATTGCGGGCGATCTTCCAGGGTCGCACCGTCGCTGGCGGCGAGGGAAGGGCGGAGAACGCCGATACCCTCCTGAAAAAAATCGCGCGCGGCGGGACTGTCGGGGCGCCTAGGGTTCTCGAGCGCGCGTACGGCAGAGCGGCGAGCGACGAAGCGGACGCAGCGGAGACTTTGAGCGAAGTCATCGAGCTGCACCCCGCGTGGACGTGGCTCTCGAGCAACAGGGGAGTCGGCCATCTCCTTGCCGCGCGCCTGCTCTCCAGGCTCGACGTCACCCGCGCCAGAACCCCATCCGCGTTCTGGGCATACTGTGGGCTGGCGACGATTCCGGGCATGTCGTATCGGTGCCCGCGATGCCGTCTCGAGGTCGCGTACCCCGTCGGTTACAAGATTCATGAGCCGCATTTTGCGCGATCGGGCATGCGCGAGTGCACGGGCAGTCTCGAGCTTGTTGCCGATGGGGAATCGACTCGCGTCGCGCCCCGCCGCAGCACCCTCGGCGGAAGAAAATCCTACGACTCGCACGCGCGCAAATCGTGCTACCTCATCGGAGTGTCGTTGCTCCGCTGCGGCAGCGATTATCGCGCGTACTACGATTCCGAGAGGGCGAGGCTCGCGACGCTGCGCCCGGGATGGACTCCCAAGCACAGCCACCTTTCCGCGTTGCGCAGGATGGAGAAGGTTTTTCTGCGCGATCTGTGGCTTGGCTGGCGCCGCGCGCTGAACATGCCCGTGGTGCCGTCATATTTTCCTCGATTGTGATTCTGCTCTGCGCGTAGCTGCGTTAACCGATGCCTATGTCTTTTGAGAAACCCAATCAACCCGAGCGTTATACGGTTAGCGTGGCCGCGCAGAGCGGAATCCGAGAATAGAGAACGAAGGTCATTTCAGTACGAGCTCGTAACGAACTGTGAACGAACGGCGAGGCGTTACCAATGCGAAACACTTTCTCGTTAGTATGCAGCGTCGTGATCGTGTGCGCCGCGCGGGCTGTGTCGGGTCAGACCTCGACCAATTCCACTGCCACTGCCAGCTCGCCGCAACCGGCGGGGCCGCCAACGGTTTGTGTGAACGATCCCGAGCGTCACCGGTTCGATTTCTGGATCGGTAAATGGAACGTGACGACGCAAGGGGGGACGACGGTGGGCAGCAGTGTGATAGAACCGGTGAGTGGCGGCTGCGCGCTACTGGAGAACTGGACAAGCGCGCGCGGGGGTCACGGCAAGAGTCTCAATGCCTACAACCCGGCAATCAAAGAGTGGCAGCAGTATTGGATCGGCCAGGACGGAATTCCGACCGAGTTTCGCTCCAGCGCGTTCGACGGCAAGAGCCTCACGTTCTTCGTCAAGGATCCAGCCGCGCCGCTCAAGATCAATCGCCTGACCTTCACGCCGGTCGATCAGGCTACCGTGAGGCAGCACGCCGAGGCATCCGCTGACGGCGGCAAGACGTGGACGACGAGCTACGACTTCTATTACCACCGCCAGAGTAACTAGCGGTCAGAGCTGAAATCGATATCCAGCCTTGCGAACTGTGAGCAGATGGCGGGGCTGCGCGGGATCCGGCTCGAGCTTATTGCGAAGCCGAGCTACATGCTGGTCGACTGTGCGCGACGTAACGCCGTTGCTGTAGCGCCAGACTTGCCGCATCAGAGTATCCCGGGAAACGATGTCGCCGCCCGACTCGACGAGAAAGGCGAGAAAGTCGAACTCCATCGGGCTGAGGTCGATGATCTTGCCGCCGCGAATCACCGTCCGCGTGCGCAGGTCGACAATCACGTCGGAGAAGTGATGGCGTGAATTCCGCAGCGCGCCGTCGCCCGCCGCGGCTCCTTTGGCGGTGTGTGTCGTGCGCCGCATTATCGCTTCCACGCGCGCCAGAAACTCGAGCACGCCGACGGGCTTGACGACGTAGTCGTCGGCGCCGATGCGGAAGCCCTGGACCTTGTCGACCTCCTGGTCCCGGGCAGAGAGAATGAGCACCGCGGCCGCGCCTCCGTCCGCGCGATAGCGACGGAGCACCTCGAATCCGTTGATGTTGGGCAGCATCAGGTCGAGAACGATGAGGTCGGTGGAATTGTCATCCAGCCATTCCAGCGCCAGTCCGCCATCGGTCACTACATCGACTTTGTAGCCCTCGACTTCGAGACTGGTGCGAAGGCCAAGGGCCAGAGTCTCATTGTCTTCGACGATCAATATCGAGCGCCCCGTCGCGCCCGCGCCGTTCGATCCGCCTGACCCTTTGGCGGACTCAGGGCCTGGGGGCTGCCACGCATGTGTCATGACGCACTCCCGTTCTTGCTGCGCTGAAGATTGATTGTGAAGCGTGTTCCGCCGGTCTCCCTCGGACCAAGATCCACCGTGGCTTCCATGGCCGTCGCCAGATCGCGGACGATGGAAAGTCCGAGTCCGGCGCCGCCGGTACTGTCGTCGACGGTGCCACCCAGCCGTACGAAAGGCTCCCAGACTTTGTGTCGATCCGGCGCCGGTATCCCCGGCCCGCAATCATCTACCCAAAGGCGAACCGTCTCCGGATCGTTGCGCACGCCAATGGTGATGGTCTGTCCAATCGGCCCGTACTTGGCCGCGTTGTCCAGAACGTTGATCAAGATCTGACGAATCGCGCCCGGATCTCCCCGCGCGACGGCGTGCTCTGCCAGGTCCAGCTCGATGCGCATCTTTCGGGCTTCGGCCAAAGGGGTGAAGAAATCCGCCGCCGTCTCCGCGACGTGCACGACGTCGACTGCCTCCGACTGGAGCTGCAGCTCCGGCTTGGCGGCCGCCAATACAGAATTGGACAACTGAATCAGCCGATGCGTTTCCCGCTCGATGATCTCGAGGGACCGCTCGCGCTCCGCCTCGTTGCGGGTGCGGCCCAGCCGGAGCAGTTGCACGAACATCAGGATCTGCTGCAGTGGGGTTCGCAGCTCGTGCGAGACGTTGGCGAGAAAACGCTGCCGCGAGTTCACCAGATTTATCTCGCTGCGGAGCGAGGCGAAGCCGGCGATCGCCAGGATGATGCTGGCGATGAGGAGCAGCACTGTTGCCGGCACGTGCGACTCGGGTATTCCGCCCACCACCAGAAATTTCGCCACGTCCGGTCGCAGGCTCACCCAGAAGGCCGCGCCCCCGACGTACATGAGTGGCGCCACCCCGTAAAAGTCGGACGACGCCGCGTTCTTTGGCGCCTGATAGATCTTCCGGTCATGGTCGTCGGTGACGGTCATCGTGAACAGCGACTCGGCGGGCATTCCGGCGGGCCATCTGCCGCGCATCTGCTCGTACATCACGCCCTTTTCAGCGCGGTCGGTGGCAACACCCGCCGATTTTACCGGTGGTCGCCACGCTCCCTTGCTGGCCCCTGATTCGTCCTCGACGTAACCCGGGACCATCGGCGGCAGCACGCGCACGACCTTGTACATCTGGCTGTAGTCCGATGTGTCACGGACGCCGTAGCAGGACCGATAGCCATAAACCGCCAGCAGATTCAGGGAGGAATCGACGGCGGGCGCGTAGGCGATGGTTTCCCGGCCGCCAGGCGGATCGACGAAGAGGTATCCGAATCCGGCGATCTTCACCCACCGCGCGTCGGCCAGCTTGGGAATCGAGTCGCGAATGATCGCATCGATGGCAGCGACGGGCGGCGTTCCCACGTACTGGACTTTGCGGGAGGGAAGGTCAATCCGGAACCGGTAGATCGGCCACTTTTCCCTGGGTCCACAGCGCTCGGTCGTATCGGGAATGGCGGGAATGACCGACGGCGGTGGCAGCACCGCCCCCGCCGCCCACGGCTCGCTGGGGTGCAACGCGACGTATGCCTGAAACAGGGTGCGGTCGCGCGCGAACAGGTAGGCGCGGCTCGTATAGATGTAGCTCGCGAATTTCGCGAAGGCTTTTACCGTGCGCTCCGCCGCTGCCTTGCGCTCGTTCGCGTTGTGCATCGACTCCCGCACGGCGAGAGCCGAGACAACCACGATCCCGAGCAGCGCTCCGCCAAGGAGAAGCGGGCGGGCTCCGTAAGCTCGCATACGAGTTATGATCGACATGTTATGACGGGTGTGACAGCGCAAATACAATATGACTCTGCGCTCGCGGACGCCCCGCTAACCTTTGTATGCAAATTGTAAAATCTGGGTCTCGAAGCGCGTGATCCGCGGACATGGTATGCGTGCTGTAAAAAGTGATTTCCGCGAGCCGCATCTCACGCCCCCGGTTGTATGATGGCGACATGGTGAAGATCACGCCGTTCGCCGCTCTGCTGCTGTGTTGCGGCTGCCAGCACTACATCGACATTGGGGACACTTCCCCTGCTCCGGCCGGGGACGTTCGCCTCACGTTGTCTGATCGCGGTGGCTCGGTGTCCTACGGCGCCATCGGCTCCGGGGTGCGTCAGGTGGAGGGCAAGATCGCGTCTGTCGACGACAGCACGATAGCCGTCGCCGTCACCAGCGTCGTCCGGCAGATGGGATTCGACGAGACCTGGCCCGGCGCGACGGTGTCCATCCCCAGGCGCGACATCACCAGAATCGAGTCGAGGCGGCTGTCGATGCCGCGGACGCTCGTCACCATCGGCGGGTTCATCGCCGGAAGCATCGCCATCGGCGGCGCCATCAATGGCGGCGAAGGCACCAGCAGCGGCCTCAAGAAACCGGGCAGCGGCAACTAGCGTCCGCGCCGAAAACAGACGGCGACGGATTGTACACAATTCGTAGACCGTTCCTTTACCCCTCCCCTCGCTCCCCGCGGACATTTTGCGGATAAGAGCGACCCCGCCGGGCAGATCGTCAGGCGGAGCCGAGCCAGAGCATGTCTCCGGAAACTTCTTCAGCAGGGGAGATTGTATGCGACTACTTGGTAGTTTGGGCTACGCGACGGTGATGATAGCGAGTGCGGCGATCAGTCTGCACGCGCAGAGCGGCACGACGATCACCGGTCGCGTGACGAGCGAGGCGGGAGTTCCGCTTCCGGGCGCGACGGTGACGATCCCGTCATTGGGACTGAGGGCGACGGCGACCGCGGACGGGAGTTACACCCTCGTCGTACCGGCCTCCCGCGCCAACGGACAATCGCTGCCGATTCTCGCGCGCGTGATCGGGTACAGCGCGTCGTCGGCGCCGGTGGTTCTCAACGCGGGCGGCAGCATCACCCAGAACTTCGCGCTGGTGGTGAACCCGCTGCGACTCGACGAAGTGGTAGTGACCGGCGCCGGAACATCGACCAGCCGCGAGCGACTGACGACGACCATCAATTCGGTGGACAGCACCGCTCTCAAGCGCGCATCGAGTCCGCAGAATCTCGTCAGCGCGCTGGCGGCGCAGGCACCGAACGTGGAAGTGAGGACGGCCTCCGGTGAGCCGGGATCGTCGGCATCGATCAAGATCCGCGGCGCGTCATCGCTGGCGGGCACGAATCAACCGCTGTTCGTCGTCGACGGGCAGCCGATCGACAACCAGACTTTCTCGACGCAAAGCTTTGCCACCGGCTCCGGTACCGCGGGCGTCAACAACACCTACAACCCCGCAGCGAGCAGCGTTGCTCCAAACCGGGCGTCGGACATTAGCCCGGCCGACATCGAGTCTATCCAGATCCTGAAGAGCGCGGCGGCGGCGGCGATCTATGGCGCGCGCGCGGCCAACGGCGTGGTGCTCATCACCACCAAGTCGGGACACTCGGGCAGCACTCGCTACACGTTCAACTCGAGCCTCGGTATGGATCACGTCTCCGCGCCCAATCTGCTTCAGCGCACCTACACCCAGGGAGCGAGCGGATTGCCGGGTGCCTGCAGCGATCCGGATTGCGTGGCCCTGCGCTGGTCGTTCGGACCGGCGGCTGACGCGAGCACACCACTGTTCGACCACCAGAAGGAGCTGTTCGACACCGGCGTCACGGCAGACAACAGCCTGCAGATCTCCGGGGGCAACGACCACACTACCTTCTTCGCCTCGGGCGACCTGACCAATCAAAACGGTTTTCTGAAAGGTCCCAACAACAAGTACAATCGGGCGAGCCTGAGGTTGAAGGCGACGCAGCAAGTCAGCTCCAACCTGAGAGTGACCGGCAATCTGAGTTACAACGATTCGCGCGGCCGCTACGTCCAGAAGGGGTCGAACCTGTCCGGGCTGATGCTCGGCGCGCTCAGAACACCGCCCAGCTTCAACAACGAGAATACCTACAACGATATCGGATTGCAGCGGACGTTCCGGTTCCCCAATCCGAGCAGCGTCGAAGCGATGCAGAACGCCGTCTATTACGACAATCCTTTCTTCGTACTCAGCAACCCGGCCAACAAGAACGAGCTGGGTCGCTCGGTGTCGAACCTGAACGTCCAGTGGAACGCGCTCGACTGGCTGGAGATCAACGAAACCCTCGGCGCCGACTACTGGACCGACTGGCGTCTGGAGGGGCTGCCGGTGACTTCGGGGCTCGATGCGCTGGGCAACGTCACGCGCAACGACCTCAACAACCTGGAGATCGACAACAACCTGATCGCCACCGCCAGGCACAGCGTGGGCACGCTCGGCGACCTGACGTTCACCGTGGGATCGAACCTCAATTCGCGGCGCTTCCGTCAGACATACACGTTCGGGGAGCAGCTCATCGCGCCGACGCCGTACAACGAGCAGAACACCATCGCCCAGGCGACGGCGGAATATCGCTCGCTTCGTCATATCTCGGCCTACTTCGCCCAGATGGAGGTGAGCATGTTCGACCAGCTGGTCGTGAACCTTGGGCTGCGCAATGACGGATTCTCCACGTTTGGCGCGTCGAACCCGCGCGCGAATTATCCGAAGGCGAGCGCCGCCTGGACGTTCAGCAATCTGTTGAACAAGGGAACGCGCACCGGGCTGTTGTCCTTCGGCAAGCTCCACATCGCTTATGGCGAGACGGGCAAGGAGCCGCCGGCGTACGCGGCATCGACGGCGCTGAGCTCGGCGATCGCGTACACGCTGGGCGGTTGGGGTGATGCGCTCAAGTCGGGCATCAACGGCCAGGGCGCCCTGGGCACGCTCCCGATTCTGGGAAACCCGAATCTGAAGCCCGAGCGCAACCGCGAGACGGAGGTCGGAGCCGACCTCGCAGTGTTCAACAACAAGGCGGATTTCTCCGCGACTTATTACAGCAAGCGCGGATCGGATCTGATTCTCAGCGCGCCGATCGACGCGGGCTCAAATGGCGCGCTGCAGAAGTTCCAGAACGCGGCGTCCATCACCAACAAGGGTGTCGAGCTCACGCTCAATCTGCATCCCCTGCAGACGGCAACCGCAGTGTGGGACCTGGGCGTTCAGTACGGCCACAACCGCGGAATGGTGACGAGCCTCAATGGCGCGCAATTCATCGCCTACACCAGCGAAGGCTTCACCGGCGCGGCCGGGTCGTCGACGCTTGGCTATGCGCCGGGTGTCATTCGCGGCGCTGATTTCCTCCGCTGCGGCAACGGATCGCACGCCAACGTGCCGGGGCTCCCGGGAACGAACCTGGACATCGACCAGCTGTGCGGCGGTGCGGGAAGGGGAGCGTTGTTCCTCGGCCCCAATGGCCTGCCGATACCCGATCCGGTGCAGCGCGTTATCGGCGATCCGAATCCGAAGTACACGATGTCGTACAACACGTCTTTGCACCTGTGGGACAAGCTCACTCTGTCCGGACTGCTCGATGTTCGCAAGGGCGGCCAGGTGTGGGATGGCACTCGAGGAATCCTCTATTTCTTCGGGACGAGCAAGGAAACCCTCATACGCAACCGCACTGACGGGGAGTTCGGCAGGAATTACATGACGGACGTCTATCCGGTTGTTGCCGGTCCCGGTAAGGGAGTCGTTGCCTTCCACAACGAGCAGGAGTGGGAGAACTGGTTCAGGGGCAACGGTGGCGGCTTCGGCCCGGTGGGCGCGCAGTTCATCGAGGACGGCAGCTTTGCCAAGCTTCGCGAGATCTCGCTCGAGTTCAGCTTCCCCGAGGGGTTGCTGCGTTCTACGACAGGGTTCTCCAACGCGAGCCTGAGAATCGCCGGCCGGAATCTCAAGACCTGGACGAAGTACAAAGGATTCGATCCGGAATCGAACCTCGGCGGCGCCGAGTGGCTGACGCAGGGGATCGACTACTTCAACAACCCGCAGACACGCTCGTTCATTCTTTCAATCAGCCTCAGCCACTAGGCGAGACGGAGACATACCGTGACTACGACAAAACTCAGTTACACCACGGGTGCCCGCCTCATTGAGGCTCCGGGCACAGCCATCAGGAAAGGCGTCGGCACTCTGCTGCTCATAGGAGCGCTCGGTGGGTGCAGCGACTGGCTCACTGGGGGCGACGTTACGCGCGATCCCAACAACCAGACGGTGGCGAGGAACAGTCAGTTCTTCGTCGCCGCGCAGGAAAATCTCTGGTCTTACTGGGGCAGCGATCCGGCGCGCATCGCCGGCATCTATACGCAGCAATTCCATGGTCTGGCGAATCAATACGGCGCGCTCGATGCGTCGTACAACGAGGATCCGAACACCACCAACGGCACTCACCAGGCTTTGTACATCTCGGGTGGGCTCGTTGACATCAAGAAGCTCCAGGAGGGGTCGAAGGCTGTAAACGACAACCTTTATCTCGGCATCGCGCAGATACTCGAAGGCGCGCTGATGGGAACCGGCGCCGATATCTTCGGCGATCTCGTTTACAGTCAGTCGCTGCAGGAAATTCCCAACCCGCAGCTGGACGATCAGCTGGCCGTCTACGATTCCGTGCAGAAGGTGATTTCCGCCGGGATCGCCAACATAAACGCCTTTGGGGCACAGGACTTCGGACCGGGAGCCGCCGACCTCGTGTACGGGGGAGATGCCGCGCGGTGGACGAGGTTCGCGCACACGCTGAAGGCGCGGTTCTACATGCACACGGCAGAAGTGCGTCCGGCGGCATACGCAAGCGCGCTGGCAGAAGCCAAGCTGGGCATCAACGACGACGCCGGCAACTACGTTGGCGCGTTCACCCAGACGCCGGGCGAGCAGAACTTCTACTACCAGTTCCATGGGCCGGCGGCGCGCGGCGGCGATCTGGGCGCGGGCATCACTCTCGATACCCTCCTCCGGTCGCGAAACGATCCCCGTCGCACGGAGTATTTCTCGTTCCGCCCCAACGGTCTGCGCGACTGGATCAGCGACGAGCGCAACGAACCGGCGTATCAGCAGCCGTACGTGACGTACGACGAGAACACCCTCATCTGGGCCGAAGCAGCATATCGCACCGGCGACGCGGCGACTGCGCTCACCAAGCTCAATGAGGAGCGCACCAGCCACGGCCTGTTCCCGGAGGCGGTCGCGGGGCAGGCGCTTCTTAACGAGATCCTGATCGAGAAGTACATCGTCGATTTCCAGCTCGGCGAAGAGCCGTGGAACGATTACAAGCGAACGTGCACCCCCAACCTCGTTCCGACCCTGGCCGGCGCCAAGATTCCGGGCCGGTTGTACTACGACGCGAACGAGCAGTCCACCAACACCAGCATTCCGGCACCCAACACGGGTGTGAACGGTCTGCGCAACAAGAACGATCCGGCGAACGCGACGTCTGACGGCACCGGAGCGCCGTGCCTGGCGCAGTAATGAAGCTGTAAGCGCAAAAGTGCGGGGTTGGGTGGTTGACGGCTCCGCGCGCATCGGGAAACAACGTGGTCTCTAATCGTTGAGCCAGCTGTCGACTCGCAGCGGCTGCTGGAAGCCCCTCAACGGCTAGAGGCCACGCGTTTTACCCCACTAACGCCAGTCACAACAGGCGCTTACATGACGCGGGCTTGTTTGCGCTCACGATGTTTGCCCGGATTCGCACGATTTATAATGCCGGGAGTGGCGAAAGACTTGCCATTAGTGACAGCTCAAACCGTTCGCGAGCTGGTATGCACCCAGTCTATCGTATCGACGTCGCGCGCAAGCTAGTGTCGCTGTATTGGAGCGAGTTTCCGACAATGGCCCACCTGCGAGAGGTCGTCGAGGAGGCTATCGCCGATCCCGAGTTCCACCCGGGAATGAATTTTCTCTGGGACCGAAAGCCCGGAGATCCCAATACAGCCACGATCGAGTATCTGCGCGAGGCCGTCTACTATCTGCAGGTGATGGCGGAAGAGATCGGTTCACACGCGTGGGCAATCGTGACCCACAGTCCGGCCGATTACGGGAAGGCTCGAATGCTCGAGGCGATGACCGATCAGGGCAAAGTCACGATTCGCGGATTTCAGAGCAGGGGAGACGCGGAAGAATGGCTGCGAAATCCGGTGCGCTACGACCCTCAGGTCGTGCATTTCCCGGCGCGCAGCTCTTCGCTAATGTATCCGGGACTTGCTTAGAGTTGGATCGCTCCCGGCGAAAAAAAAGCGCGCTCGGAAGAGCGCGCTTTGTCGTTTACCGGGTTGGCCTTAAGGCAGCACGAACTGGACGCTTGTCTCGACCGGGAAGTTGTCGCTTCTCAGGGTCGCCACGGCGGTGAAGCTGCCGTGCTGTCCCTTCGTGCTCCAGCTCTCCTCGAAGTTCGTGTCTTCCTTGCCTTTCAGCGTCTCGCTGCGCATCGCTGATGTGAACATGCGGCCCTCGCTCCAGCGCCAGATCTCCTTGCCGGCGAAATCCTTCACCACGAAATCGTGGGTCTGCCCGTCGGGGAAGCGGATCTCCAGCATCTTGGACGTGTTGTTCTTGACGTTGAGAGTGAAGTTGAGCTTTTCCGCGTCGTCTCTGGGTCTCGTGACGTCGAAAGTCGTGACGATGGGCGCGGCGAGCTCGGCGTCGCGATGCTTCGCGCTGGCAATCGGTTTTTCGTTGTGAGCGAAGGAAGGAGCCGCGGCGAAGGCGACTGACGCTGCGCACAGCAGCGGGAGAATGAGGCGGTTATCCAAGGGAATGAAAGCTTTGAATCATTGATGGGCGGGGGGCGTTCTCACATATGCGAGAAGCCCAACTTATCGACACTAAGACGAACGGTCAACGCCAAAGTCACTAACTAACCTCGCCCCATTGTTGAACTTGCGGCACTCGCAGATCTTCGGGCTGCGTTCGGAATCCGGGCACTTTTTTGCTTGTGAAAATCTTCACAAGCGGTTAATTTCATCGCGGAATGGGTGACGAAAAGCGCTCGCAACCGACCCCGAAACAGGGTCTCTCCGGCGGCGATTTCGCCGGCTTGGGGATCCAGTTCGCCGCCGCTATCATCGCCTTCGTCTTTGCTGGGCAATGGCTCGATAACCGATTCGGTACCAACGGGATCTTTACCATCGCTGGTGCCTTCGTAGGCGCGGGCGGAGCGTTCTACGGCATGTACCGCAAAGTCGCCGCGGCGCAGAAAAAAGACGATGAGGAGAGACAGGCAAGGCGATGAGAGAAAAGAGAGCGCTGGGCTTTTTTGCTGGTGTCTCGGCCTCTCTGATCATCGTCGCCACCATCATCCTGAGGACCTATTTCAGGACGGTGGAGCAGCACAACGCGATGCTCATCTCCGCTGGACTGGCTTTCGCAGTACAACTCGGCTCTTATGCGCTGCTGAGACCGGCCCGCAAGGGTCGTGGAGCGCCCGGCGAGCTGTTGATTCGCTGGAGCATTGGCGCCGTTCTGAGACTGGTCGTGCTGGTGTTGTACGCTCCGCTGGCGAGAGTCGCCAATCTCTCGCTCGATGCGGCGCTGGTGAGTCTGGTGACTTTTTTCTTTCTGACGATGATGGCCGAACCGCTGCTGCTCGAATATGATCGCTGACCAAAAAGACTTCATCACCCCGCACATCACGGACTCGCACACGCTCGACTACCCGTGTCTCCATTCGGGTTTTGTCTGCGAGTACGAGCTGCCGCGCTGGAATCCGATTCACATCGGTAATTTTGCGCTCGATATCTCACCGACCAGACATGTGGTCATGCTCTGGATCGCGGCGCTCCTCTGCATCATCACCACGCTGCTCGCCCTCCGTGCCCACAACAGGAAAACGCGCGAAGGAAAAGCGCCGAGCGGTCTCGGGAATGGGCTGGAAGCGATGGTGCTCTACCTGCGCAACGAGATCATCCTTCCAAATGTCGGGCCTCATGGGAACGGTTATGTGCCGTTCCTGCTGACGATCTTTTTCTTCATCCTGTTCGCCAACCTGCTCGGTCTCATTCCTTACGGGTCGACGGCTACCGGAAACATCTCCGTCACCGCCACGCTCGCGATCATCACGTTCATCGTGGTCGAGGTCGCGGGGATAAAGGCGCAGGGTAAGGCCTACATCAATACCATACTGTTCTGGCCGCACGACATGTCGCTCGGCATGAAGCTGTTCATCTCGCCGATTCTCACACCGATCGAGCTCGTGGGAAAATTCACGAAGCCGTTCGCGCTGGCGATTCGACTTTTCGCCAACATGACGGCCGGCCATATCGTGCTGCTCGCGCTGATTAGTCTCATTTTCACGTTTGGCAGCTGGATCCTGGTACCGGTGCCGATTCTCATGGCGCTCGGCATCTCGATTCTCGAGCTGTTTGTCGCATTTCTGCAGGCGTACATCTTCATGCTTCTGGCCAGCGTGTTCATTGGCCTGATTCGCGAAGGTGCGCACTGACGCGGGGCAGGCTCACCCTCGCGTAGGTATCCGGCCGAGCGGGCTGGAGAATTCCGTTGGAGCATGGTGATGCTCCGCTGACGGATGGCGACTGCAAGGTCGCGAGCATGGCATATCACGATTGAATGAAGGGGAAGACAAATGGTCAACATGTTTCCGCTGCTTCAGGCCGCAGCCACGTTCAGCCGCGAGTACACGGGCGCGTGGGCAATGCTCGGTGCCGGCATCGGCGCTGGTCTCGCCGTAATCGGTGCCGGTATCGGTATCGGACGTCTCGCGGGGCAGGCGATGGATGGAATGGCGCGTCAGCCGGAGATGGCTTCACGCATTCAGAACGGCGCGATCATCTTCGCGGCGCTCATCGAAGGAGCGGCACTGTTTGCAATCGTTATCTCGTTCCTGATTCAGGGTAAGTTCAAGTTCTGAGCTTCAAGGGTACGGACCGCGGCGGCTTCTTTGCGCGCCGCGGTTCGTCACCCGAAAATTGTCCGCACCGAAAAATTCAAGCGGAGTCGATCCACTCAAATCGCGACGCAACCAATGACGACATTCGTATTTGCACTTCTGCAGCAAGCGGCTCCCGAGGAATCGGCATCGTCCGGCGATCTTCTCACGCCGAACGGCGGACTCATGTTCTGGACGTTCGTCGTCTTCGTGATCCTGTTCATCATCCTCGGCAAGTTCGTTTTCCCCAAAATCACGGCCGCGGTCGAGGCACGCGAGAAGGCGCTCGAAGAGGCGATCGAGGGCGCGAAGCGTGATCGTGAGGCGGCGGCCGTTGCTCTGGCCGAGCAGCTGAAGCAGATCGAGGCGGCAAGGGTCGAGGCGCAGAAGATCATCGTCGAGGGTCGTCAGGTCGGCGAGAAGGTCCGCGTCCAGATGATCGAGGAAACGCAGCAACAGCAGCAGCAAATGCTGGAGCGCGCCCGTCGCGAGATCGAGCAGGAGAAGGAGCGCGCCATCGCCGAGATGCGACGCGAGGCAGTGGAGCTGGCAATCGCCGGCGCGAGCAAGGTGATCGAGAAGAACCTGGACGACCAGGCCAACCGCAAGATCGTAGAGAGCTTCCTCGCCTCGCTCCCGCCCGCCGGTACGAGCCGCGGATGAACGAGTCGACGATCGGCCGCAACTACGCCGAAGCGCTGCTGGCGCTGGCGAAGAAGAGCGGAGATGTCGAGCAGTGGGGCGAGCTCCTCAATGCGATCGCCAGCGCGATGCGCGAGGATAAAACGCTGCGCACTTTTCTCGAGTCGCCCAAGCTCGCCGCGTCGCAGAAGATCGAGATTCTGGAGAAGGCGCTCGGACGCAAGGTGCCCAGGCTTTTCCTGCGCTATGTCGACACTGTGATCCAGAAGCGTCGCCAAATGCTGATTCCGACGATCGCAGCCGAGTACCAGGGTCTGATCGACGAGTCGGAAAACCGGCTGCACGCCAACGTCACCGTCGCGCGCGAGCCGAGCGAGCCCGAGAAGGATGCCCTGGCGCGGCACCTCTCCAGGCTGCTTGGAAAGAAGGTCGTACCGCACATTTCCCACAATCCGGCGATCCTCGGTGGGCTGATCGTCAGGGTCGGGGACACGGTGATGGACGGCTCCGTCCGCAAGCGCCTCTCGCTGCTCAAGCAGCGGATGCTGGCTTCCCAGAGAACCTAGCGGCACAGTCAGCAGAACTGACGAGTCGGGCGTAGTTATTGAAGGGGCCGCTGTTCCGTGCGGCCTTTTGTTTTCAACCGATTCCCGTACTCGGTCATATGTCGTTGAATAGGTCGGCGCCGCTGAGAGTTCTCGCGGCTATTGCCATATCCCTCTTGGGCCTGTCGACACCGGACCTGGGGGCACAAGTCATCCAGCCGGGGTTACAGCCTGGTCTCACCCGGGCACCCGACAGCGCTCGCAAGATATCGCTGGACGAAGCGATCTCGCTGGCGCAGCGGAATTCGCCCGACGCTATCCAGGCCGAGGGAACAGAACGCACCAGCAAGGCCGCCCGCACATCGGCGATTGGCGCGATCCTGCCCAGCGCGTCGCTGAGCGCCGGGCATGTGATACAAGTGGGCGGGGGCGTAGCCCGCCTGAATCAGAACGGCGAGGTGATCGCTGTCGCCCAGAAGCCGACGAATAGTCTGGGCGTTTCGCTCAACATGACGCTCTTCGACGGTGGGCAGCGGCTCTACGACCTGCGCACCGCGAAATCGCAGATCGAGGCGGCGGAAGCGAATCGTGTCGCCGTCAAGTACAACGTGGCGTTGGGCGTGAAGCAACAGTACTACGCCGTGCTGGCCGCGATCGAGAGTGAGGACGCCGCGAGGCTGCAGATGGCGCAGGCATCCGAGCAGTTCAAGACTTCCGTCGCCAAGGTTCGGGCGGGGGTGGCGACGCGATCTGATTCGTTGCGCGGGGTGATTCAGGTCGGCAACGCGCAGCTCGCATTGATCACGGCGCAGAGCAATAAGGAATCGGCCGATGCCGCTCTGACGCGATTGGTTGGCTCACCGGTTCCGGTGACGGCCGATCCGGCGTCTGTTCAGGAAAACATGGCGGCGCTGCCCGACAGCGCGGAGCTGGCCAAGCTCGCACTGATCGGACCCGCTGTGCTGCAGGCGCAAGCCAACGTCGACGCGGCAAAGCAGGCGACGAAGGCATCCAAGGCGACCTATCTCCCGTCGCTGAATGCCAGCTATTCCCGCACGGGAAGCGGCACCGATCCCAGGTTCGGTCTGGGTGACGATCCCTTCAGCTACAGCGGTCGTCTCTCGTTCTCGCTTTCGTATCCGGTCTTCAACAACTTCCAGCGCGAAGAGCAGGTTGTTCGGGCCAAGGTTTCACAGGTGAACGCCCAGGCGACCTTGCGGGATCAGCAGCTCGCCGCGACGCAACTGTTGACGCAGAACATCGGCGCTATCCGCGGCGCATCGCAGAGGGTGGCGGTGCAGGTGGCATCCGTTGCCGCCGCGCAGGAGGATGTGCGTGTACAGCAGCAGCGCTACAACATCGGGGCCTCGACTCTGCTCGATCTGATCACGTCGCAGGCGGCGCTGGCGACGGCGGAACAGGCGTTGATTCAGGCGCGATACGACTACAGAATCGCACGGGCGCAGCTGGAGGCGCTCATCGGACGTGACCTCCAGTAACCGACCCTTACCGAAATACTCAAGCAAGCCAATGACAGTTTCGTTTGGCCGCGGCCGCGCAGTTCATTTCAGATCGCTGGGCATCGCACTTCTGACGGCGCTCGGCGCGACAGCGTGTACGAAAACCAAAACCACGGCGCTGGCCATCGAGACAGCACCGGTGGAGCGTCGCAGCATCGTGCTCAGCGTTCAGGCAAACGGCACCGTCGAGCCGGTCAACATCATCGAGGTTAAATCGAAGGCGTCCGGCACGATCACGCGGATGCCGGTCGACATCGGATCGAACGTGAAGACGGGTGATCTGCTGGTGCAGATCGACCCGCGCGACGTGCAGAATCAGTACGACCAGGCCGCTGCGGACGTGAGCTCCGCCACCGTCCAGCGATCGACTTCTCTGGCGCAGCGCAACCGATCCGCCGAGCTGTACAAGGAAAAAATCATCACCGCGCAGGAGATGGATCAGGCCACGCTCGACTACGCAAATGCTGATGCGCAGCTGATCAAGGCGCGGAC
>DASYIM010000164.1:0-20520 GCA_035997625.1 Gemmatimonadaceae bacterium | reverse complement strand
AGGCGCGCTGTTCAATCACATGCGAGGGCCGCATGATTCTGCCAAAGGATTCAACGCGCATTGATCGGCTGCCGACCAATCGCGTGACGAGCGTAACCAGCGTTCTCAAAACCCAGGCTTTGGTTTTGGGCGGCACGCTCGCCGCGTTTTGGGCGGTGTTCGTCGTGAACATCTTGCTCGGGGGCTCGCTACTACGATTGGGTGTAATTCCGCGCACGACGATCGGGTTGCGCGGCATCCTGTTCGCTCCGTTCCTGCACGCCAGCCTCAGTCACATCGTCGCCAACAGCATCCCGTTCGTAGTGCTCGGTTGGTTGGTAATGCTTCGTGATGAGAGACACTTCATCCCGGTCACCCTCGCCGGAATGATCGGATCCGGCCTCATGGCGTGGCTGATCGGCGCCCCCGGCTCCATACACATCGGCGCGAGCGGGGTGATCTTCGGCTATCTCGGATTTCTGATGCTGAGCGGCTGGTACACCCGCAGCTTCGGCAGCATACTCCTCAGCGTGTTCGTCACGGTTGTGTGGGGAAGCCTCGTGTTCGGCATGATACCCGGGCAGCTTGGCATAAGCTGGCCGGCGCATATCGGCGGATTCCTCGGAGGCGTTCTCGCCGCCCGCCGATTGAGGGTCGCGGCCAATCAGGCTCGGTAACGCTTACGCGGACTTGAGCCGTAGTCGCACCGTTTTTGCCATTTTTCACAAAGACCACTTGAGAGAGGCATCGATGCGGATGAAAAACGCGCTAGTCGCATTGGGTTTCGTCGCCGCGGCCTGTGCGCGGCACGGAGTCACTCGAACGGTCAACGGCGTTCAGATCGCCGAGGACAAACAGGGGCTCTGGGGCCGCGCCACGCTGGCGCCGGACTCTGCCATTAAGATCGCGTTGGCCCGGGTGCCAGGTGGCAGCATCAGCGAGGCCGAGTTGGAAGAAGAGGACGGTCGGTTGATCTACTCGTTCGAGATCAAGGTGGCAGGAAAGAGTGGCTCGGACGAATTGCATATCGACGCCAGGACAGGCAAAATCGTGAAGCAGGAGCACGAGGGGTGAGGTAAGTCCCTCAGGCCGCCTTCAGCGCCTGACCGATCTGAGTGAGGGACTGACGCGCATCGCCGAAGAGCATGCGCGTTTTCTCATGATAGAACAGCGCGTTGTCGATGCCGGCAAAGCCGTGGCCCATGCTACGCTTGAGCACGATAATGTTCCGCGCGCGATCGACATCGAGAATGGGCATCCCGTAAATCGGGCTCGATGGATCGTCGCGAGCGGCGGGATTCACGACGTCGTTGGCACCCACTACCAGCACCACGTCGGTCTGCGGGAATTGGCCGTTGACCTGGTCCATCTCCAGCAGCTGATCGTACGGCACGTTCGCCTCGGCCAGCAGAACGTTCATGTGCCCCGGCATCCGACCGGCGACGGGATGAATCGCGTACTTCACGTTGACGCCGCGCTTCTCCAGATCGGTGGCCAGCTCGCGAACGGTGTGCTGCGCTTCGGCGACGGCGAGCCCGTACCCGGGCACGATGACGACAGTTCGCGCGTATGCGAGCGCGATGGCGGTGTCTTCCGGCGTAGTTTGACGCACGGTGTGTCCGACCGCCGATGCACTGGCTGCCGCATCGTTGCTGGTCGCGCCAAACGCGCCGAAGAGGACGTTGCCAACGGAGCGGTTCATTGCCCTGCTCATGAGAAGCGTGAGCAGCGTACCCGACGCGCCGACGAGGACGCCGGCCACCACCAGCATCTGGTTGTGAAGAACGAATCCGGTGAGGGCAGCGGCCAATCCGGTCAGCGAATTTAGAATCGAGATCACCACCGGCATGTCGCCACCGCCGATTGGCAGGACGAACATCGCGCCCAGGAGCAGCGCGGCGGCAAAGAGAGCCCACAACGTTGACGTTCCACCGCTCATCACCACGAGTGTGCCGAGCGCAATCACGGCGATCAGGATCAGCCCGTTGACCACTCGCTGAAGCGGAAACTGGAGCGGCTTGCCGGGAAGGAGCTCCTGCAGCTTGCCGAAGGCGATGATGCTTCCGGTGAAGGAGATGGCGCCGATGGCAGTGCCGAGCACGATCGACGTCGCCTCGCCTACACCGATCGGAGTGCCGAGACGGGACAGCCTGAGAAACTCCGCGACCGAGACGAGCGCCGCCGTCGCACCGCCCATGCCGTTGAACAGCGCTACCATTTGCGGCATCGCAGTCATCTGGACGGTTCTGCCGAAATAGATCCCGACTACCGCGCCGATCAACGTGCCGATCGCAATCGTCCAGAAGGAAACGATCTGACGGTCGAGCAGTGTCGCGGCGAGAGCCAGCGTCATGCCGATCGCGGCGAGACGATTGCCGGCACGGGCGGTCGCGGGCGAGCTCAATTGCTTGAGCCCGAAGATGAATAGAACGGCGGCTACGATGTAGCTGACGGCGATAACCGACGCCCTGAGGTCAAGCATCCTTTTTCTCTGGGGCGGGCGGCTCGCGCTTCTTGAACATCTCCAGCATGCGGTCGGTGACGACGAATCCGCCGAAGACGTTGGCGGCGCCGAACACCACCGCGATGAACCCGAGGGCGTGGAGAAGCGGCGAGTCGGCCGAGCCGGCGACAAGGAACGCCCCCAGGACCACGATGCCGTGAATGGCGTTGGTGCCCGACATCAGCGGCGTGTGCAGCACCGAGGGCACTCGGCTGATTACTTCGAAGCCGACGAAGATCGCCATGATGAACACGTAGACGCCCAGCACCAGCTCCTGACTCACTTTGCGGCTCCCGCGATTGGGGTTGAGGATGGGCGTGGCGATATGCCGAGCCTGAGACGAGTCGGGTTGTGCCGGATTTCGCCGCCGGCGACGATGGTGACGGCATCGATGATGTCGTCGGCGAAGTTGAGATTGAGCTCGCCTTTCGGCGCCAGCAATGCGACGAGGGCGCTCACGTTCTTGGCGTACATCTGACTCGCGTGGTAGGCCAGCTCGCTGGAGATGTGCAGCGGAGCGATGATGGTCACGTCATGGCGAACGATGGTGTCGCCGGGGACGCTCAGCTCGCAGTTGCCACCCTGCTCGCCGGCCAGATCGACTATCACCGATCCCGGCCGCATTGCCTGCACCGTTTCGGCGCTCACCAGCATCGGCGCCGGCTTTCCGGGAATGAGCGCGGTGGTGATGATCACATCGGCCTGGAGCGCGCGATTGTGGATGAGCTCCTTCTCGCGCCTGATATGACGTTCGCTCAGCTCCCTGGCGTAGCCTCCGGCGTCCTGCGCATCCTCGGCGTGCAGGTCGATCTCGACGAAGGTCGCGCCGAGACTCTGCACCTGCTCCTTGACCACCGGACGCGTATCGAACGCCTCGACGACGGCGCCGATGCGGCGCGCGGTGGCGATCGCCTGCAGTCCGGCGACGCCGGCTCCGATGACGAGCACCCGCGCGGGACGGACTGTTCCCGCTGCCGTCATCAGCATCGGAAAGAATTTTTGCAGCGCGTTGGCGGCGAGGAGCACCGCCTTGTAGCCGGCGACGGTACTCTGGGACGACAGCGCATCCATCATCTGCGCGCGAGTCGTGCGCGGCACCAGCTCCATGGTGAGGGCCACGATGTTTCGCTCGGCGAGCTGCTGGAAAAGCGCCGGATCGCCGGCAGGCTGCAAAAGGCCGATGAGAATCGTGCCTTCCGTCATCATGTCGAGCTCGGCTTCGCCGCTGTTCTCTTCGCGGCCCGGCCGCTGGACCTTGAGAATCATCTGCGCCGTTGAGTAGATGTCGGCGGCGGAGTCGACGATCTCGCAACCGACAGCGCGGTAGGCTTCGTCGGTGAAACCCGCCCGCAGACCGGCGTCGCGCTCGATCATCACGCGATGACCAGCGGACGTAAGCTGCGGGATGACATCAGGAACGAGCGCAACGCGCTTCTCGCCGCTCGCTATCTCCCGCGGAACCCCGATCAGCATGTGCTGGCTTTGTTGGCGGTCATGTATGGGCCATAAAATAAGCGCTCCGAATACCTCGCGTTTATATTCGCTGCGTGCCCCAGCAACTCCATTGGCGAAATCTGACCGGGGGGATGATCGCGGCTGCCGTGATTGTCGTGGTGACCCTGGCGGTCCTGCTGTTTGCGCGTGTAGGCGCGCTTCACGGCAAGAAAGTGACCTTATACGTGGTCACCGATGATGCGTCCGGCGTCCTCGCCGGAACCGAAGTGTGGCTTTCCGGCGAGAAGGAGGGCCTGGTCAAAGACGTCACCTTCCAGTCTGCCAGCGTCGACACGATGGAGCGGGTCCTGATCACCACCGAGGTCCTCGAGGAAGCGCTCCCCAGCGTGCGACGCGATTCCTACGCACAGATCCGGCCGGGTGCCAACCTGATTGGCGTGCCGGTGGTATTCATATCCCCCGGCACAACGGCCGGCCGCCAGCTGCACGAGGGAGACACCATCCACACTCGCGCGAAACCGGCGATCGTCGATATCGCCGAAGGCGTGAGCAGTATCCGGCCCGAGGTCGCGGCACTGGGTGCCGCTGCCAGGGAGCTCACCAGCAAGGTGAGCCGTCCCGTGGGAACGATCGGCAACGCCAGGGTAAATGGCTTCGAGGATTTCGCCGACATCAGCGCGGGAGCGTCGAGCCTGAACGCCCGGGCAACCCGGGGCAGAGGAACGATCGCTTTGGCGACGAGCCGGGGGCTGACAGCGAGAGCGTCGCGCACCATGGCCGCCGCTGACTCCATTCACAAACTGGTGGGATCGAGCCGCGGAAGTCTGGGTCGGTTCCGCCGCGATACAACCCTCGTTACAAAGGCTCAACACGTGCTCGCCAGTCTGGATACATTGCGCGCGCTGGCCCTCAATCCAGTGGGCACACTTGCGGCAATGCATTCAGACACCGTCCTGGCGCAGCAACTCGACCGCGAGCACGTGCTGCTCGCCGCGCTGATCAAGGACGTTAAAGCCAATCCGATGCGCTACATTCGATTCTGACGATTCTGACTTGACCGCATTTTTTGCCGCGGTTACCTTCGGGTGAACGCGGCGCTACAGCGCACTGCATCCCTCCCCGCCACTCCACTCCCGCACGTACCTGATTTCGCTGAGCTGAACCAGCTCGGTCCCACCGCTCCACCTCCCCCGCCCCACTTATTTCTCTCAGCACAGTGGATATCGCAGAGTTAAAGCGAAAATCCGTGAATGAGCTGCAGGAGATGGCCGACGGCCTCAAGATCGACGGCTCGTCCGGGCTCCGAAAGCAGGATCTCATTTTCCAGATCGAGCAGAATCTGCTCGACACCGACATCATGCTGCACGGTGACGGTGTCCTCGAGATTCTGCCCGAAGGCTACGGGTTTTTACGCAGCCAGGACTGGAGCTACCTGCCGGGGCCTGACGACATCTACGTGTCGCCGTCGCAGATAAAGCGCTTCGGGCTGAGAACGGGGGACGAAGTGCGGGGACAGGTGCGTCCGCCGAAGCCGTGGGAGCGCTACCTCGCCCTGCTCAAGGTCGAGAGCGTCAACGGCGAAGACCCGGAGAAGGCAAAGGATCGCGTCCCGTTCGACAATCTTCGACCGCGCTATCCCGACGAGAGGCTGCGCCTGGAGACGAGCGATGGCGACCTCAGCATGCGTGTCGTCGACATCATGGCGCCGATCGGCAAGGGCCAGCGGGGCCTGATTGTGTCCCCGCCACGAGCGGGCAAGACGATCCTGATGCACAAGATCGCCAACGCGATAGCGGAGAATCATCCGGAGGTCACCATCATCGTGCTGCTGATCGACGAGCGCCCCGAAGAAGTGACCGAGATGATCGCCAGCATGAAGCGGGCGGAGGTGATCAGCTCGACCTTCGACGAAGGGGCAGCGCGGCACGTCCAGGTCGCGGACATGGTGCTGGAGAAGGCCAAGCGGCTCGTCGAAAGCGGCAAGGACGTGGTCATCCTTCTCGACTCGCTGACCCGATTCGGCCGCGCCCACAACACCGTCGCGCCGCAATCGGGAAAGATTCTCTCCGGCGGTGTGGACGCGACCGCTCTGCACAAGCCGAAACGCTTCTTCGGCTCCGCCCGCAACATCGAGGAGGGCGGCTCGCTTACGATCATCGCTACGGCGCTCACCGAGACCGGGTCGCGAATGGACGACGTGATCTTCGAGGAGTTCAAGGGCACCGGCAACATGGAGCTGGTGTTGGATCGAAAAATCGCGGACCGGCGAATCTACCCGGCGATCGACATCTTCCGCTCGGGCACGCGCAAGGAGGAATTGCTCCTCAGCCAGGCTGAGATCAATCGAGTCATGCTGCTCCGCCAGTTTCTGGCCGACATGCCCGAGGCCGAAGCGATCGAATTCCTGTTGCGGCAGATGGCGAAGTCGAAGAACAACAAGGAATTCTTTACGCAGATGGCGCAGGGGTAGGGTTGGCGAACCCCGCGCTGGCTCGCTTTCTCGCGGTGGACTACGGCCGCAAGAGAATCGGCCTCGCGATAAGCGATCCCCTGGGCATGATCGCGTCGCCCGCGGGCTTTATCGAGCGCCGCAAAGGCAAAAGACCCCCCATCACAAAAATAATCGCGCGTGCTACCGAGCTCGGCGCTCAGGGGTACGTAATAGGCCTTCCGCTCGACGGAGAGGGCAACGAGACCGATTGGACCGCCGAAATAAGGGCTTTGGGTGCCGAAATCGCGAAACGTACCGCCCTCCCCGTTCGTTTTTATGATGAACGTTTTACCACGGCGGCAGCATTGCGTACAGTCAAGGAGCTGGGAGAGTCTACCCGCGGCAGAAAGGGCGATGTCGATTCGCTCGCCGCGACGATTCTGCTCCAGCAAGCCCTCAATGCTCAGAGTTGATACGCGCGTCGCGCTGATTGCGGCGTGTGTGGCGACCGCTGCGTGCGCCGGCCAACCCCATGGCGCGCCCACACGCGTGATCATTCCGCGCGGGGCGAGCTTCGGGCAGGCGACCGACTCGCTGGCTCGGGCCGGAATCATCGGCTCGGCGAAGCTATTCCGGCTTTACGGCCGCTTCACCGGCGGTGACCGCAACATCAAACCGGGTACCTATCTGCTCAAGCACGGCACCCCGTGGAGCGACATCATCAGCGCGCTCAACGGCGGTCACGGGCTCGTCAACACCGTTACGGTGCCTGAAGGCTACACGATCTCGCAGATCACGCCGCTCCTGGCGCGGACCCTCAAGGTGCCGGCGGATTCAGTGACGGCTGCTGTCAGGGACACCGCGCTGCTGGCGCGTCTCGACGTACCGAACAAGACCCTCGAGGGTTACCTGTTTCCCGACACATACGCGTTCCCGATCGGGACGACCGCCCGTCAGGCTGTCCGCGAGATGGTGTACGCGTTCGAGCGGCGCTGGAGACCCGATTGGGATACAAGCATCGTCGACCTCAAGATCAACCGCAACGATCTGGTGACGATGGCTTCGATCGTGGAGAGAGAAGCTCGTCTTCCCGAGGAGCGTCCCGTCATTGCCGCGGTTTACTACAACCGCCTCAGACGAGGCATGCTGCTGCAGGCGGATCCGACGGTTCAGTACGCGCTCGGCCATCACGTGGGCAGAGTTCTGTACAAGGATCTCACAATCGATTCGCCTTATAACACCTATGTCTACAAGGGACTGCCCCCCGGACCGGTGGCGTCTCCCGGTGTGGCGAGCCTCGTCGCCGCGGCAAATCCGGCGAACGTCCCTTATCTGTATTTCGTGGCAACCCGCGACGGCCATCACGAGTTCCGCATGAACTTCGAGCAGCACACCAGCGCCGTCAGAGAAGTGCGCGCGCAGAGGCCCGCAAAGAAGTCCGCGCCGCGCATGCTCGCAATGGCGCCTGCCGGTAAGGCCTCGAGCCGTAGCGGATCGCCGTCGAGCAAAGCGCCGGCACGGACAGCGGCCAGGGCAACGACCACGACCGCCAACGCATCAACCAAAACGCCTGCAAAGACTGCCAGCAAGACGACCGCTGCCAAAGCGAGTCCCAAGACGCCGGCCAAATCGACTTCCAAGAAAGCGCCCAGCCGCAGCACACAGACCAGGAAGACAACCTCCTCGGTAACCAGCGCCGGCCGCTAGGCCATGCTCGACCCAAAGATCCTGCGCCTCGTTGCCATCACTGACGACGCAGAGGATCAACGTCCAACCCTGGTGGATCGCGTGGCCGCGGCCGTGCGTGGCGGCGCGACGAGCGTTCAGGTAAGGCTCAAGTCGGCCTCTTCGCGCGAAGTCGTTGAGATCACCAAAGCGATAATCGCGAGGGTCGACGTGCCGGTGATCGTCAACGACCGGGCCGACATTGCCCTGGCGGCCGGCGCCGCGGGCGTACACGTAGGTGAGGCGGATCTCCCGGTTTCCGCAATTCGGAGGTTCGCTCCTGAAGGCTTCATCATCGGCGCGTCGCTGGGGAGCGATGCGGAGCTGCCCAACGCCAGGGACGCCGACTACGTCGGCGTCGGCCCCGTGTTCGCTTCTGACTCAAAGAGCGACGCCGGCTCGGCGATTGGCGTCGAGGGATTCAAGAAGCTGGCGGCCCTGGTGACGCATCCTGCGGTCGCGGTCGGCGGGATCGATGCCGAACGCGCGCTTCAGATCACGGTGCACGGCGCGGCGGGCGTTGCCGTGATCAACGCGATCTTCAGCTCTGACGATCCCGAGAGCGCGACCCGCGCGATCGCGGCCGCCATCGGAAATTGATATCGGGCCCCGGCGTCTTTTCGCCGCGCCGGCGGTTCGAGCCCTTGCCGCGCGGCGAATGAGAGCGGCGCATCTCCTTCTCGATCTTCGAGAGAACGTCGGGCCTCAGGAATAGATCGACCAGGTCGGGATCGAACTGGGTCCCCTTCCCGTCCTCGATCGCTTTCACGGCGACGCTGAAGCTCCGGGCCTGGCTGTATCGACGCTGGTGAGTTATCGCGTCGAAGGTATCGGCGATAGCGACGACGCGCGCCTCGCGCGGGATCCTTCGGCCCTTGAGCCCCCGCGGATATCCCGTGCCATCCCAGCGCTCATGATGCGCCGCTACACTTTTCGCCAGAGCGGGATAGAACGCCGTCAGCGGTGACAGCACTTCGGCTCCCCGCAGCGGGTGGGTCTTTACCGCGCGGCGTTCCTCGGGGGTGAGCTTGGAGGATTCGTGAAAGATGTCGGTCAGCGCGCCGTGCAATTTGCCGATGTCATGGAACAACGCGACACGCTCGATGCTGTGCAACTCACGCTCGTCGAAACCGGCGGCCTCACCAAGTATCAACGCATAAGCGGCGACCCGCCGAACGTGCGCGCCGGTGACGGCGTCGTTGGCATCGATGGCGTTGAGCAGCGTCTCCATGGTCGCGGCGCTCAAACGCTCGGCGCGAACCCGAAGTGTGTGCTCGCGGGCGCCCAACGCCGTCGATGCCACGCCAACCGAGATGGGGACGATCTCACGCATCGCCAATGGTATGGCAAGAAGCCTGCGCGCCGGAAGAGCGTCGCGCTCGACAGCGCGGTTACATTCACGCATGACTGTCGCACGGGTGAGCATAAAGGGAGCGCGCCGATGGGCTGCCGGCCATCCCTGGATCTATCGGACCGATGTCACGGAGCGCCCGATGGTGGACGCGGGTGCGGTCCTCGTTCACGACAACCGCGGCAAGCCACTGGGTTGGGCGTTGTGGAGCCCGCTCTCTGAGATTTCACTGCGTCTGCTCGATCGCAACCCCGATGCGATCATCGACCAGGCGTGGTGGGACGAGCACATCGCGGCGGCGGTCGCGCGACGCGTACCACTGGAGGATCACACCAACGCCTTCCGCCTGCTGCACGGCGAGGCGGATGGGTGCCCATCACTCGTCTGCGACCGTTACGACGAGTGGCTGGTGGTGCAGTTCATGAGCGCGGGTCTCGAGCGCTTCAGAGAGGAAATTCTGGCGTCGCTCAAGTCGCTGGCGGAGCCGGCGGGGATTCTGGCGCGTAACGACGTGCCGCTGCGATCGAAGGAAGGCCTGCCGCGTGAGACGGTAGTTCTCCACGGTGAAGTGCCCCGGGAGATCGAAGTCCACGAATACGGCGTCAAGTTTCTCGCCGCGCCGTGGACGGGCCAGAAGACGGGAGCGTTCCTCGATCAGCGGGAGAACAGGCATTTCGTCGGCACTGTCGCGCGCGGTCGGGCGCTTGATTGCTTCAGCTATCACGGATCATTTGCGCTGCACCTGGCCAGAAAAGCCACGCACGTGATCGCGCTCGACGCGTCCGGCCCGGCTTTGATGAGGGCCGCCGAAAATGCGGCGAGGAATTCTCTCGTCAACATCTCGTTCGTCGAAGCCAACGCGTTCGATTACTTGCGGGAGAAGGAACGCGAGGGAATAACCTTCGATACGATCGTGCTCGATCCGCCGGCGTTTGCGAAGACGAAAGCCGCGCTGCCCGGCGCAATGCGGGGCTACAAGGACATCAACCTGCGCGCGATTCGCCTGCTGGCGCCGGGAGGCCTGTTGTATACGGCGAGCTGCAGCTTCCATCTCACCAAGCCGCTTTTCCTGGAGATGCTGCAGGAGGCGGCGAGCGACAGCGGGCGGCGCGTGGCAATTCGAGCTCTGACCGGCCAGCCGCTGGATCATCCCGAGGTGCTGTCGATACCGGAGACCGGGTATATCAAGGGAGCGCTGCTGGAAGTAATGGATTAAGGGCAACTGAAGACTACCGGCGTGCGGCTGTGGGCGCGTCGGCTGGCGGCTTCGAGCTACAACCAGCTGCGTTTCGACTGTATAAGCCCATAGCCTCAGGCCGACCCGCCCAGGGCCTCCAGCCGGTAGTCGTAAGTGGCAGTTAACCTAGCCGACCTGACAATCCGGGCAGAAATAAGTCGACCTTCCCGCCTGTACGACTCGCTCGATCGTTCCGCCGCAGCGGCGACACTCCTTTCCTTCCCGATCGTAAACAGCGAAGCGCTCTCGGTTGCGCGAATCAGTGTAGCGACCGGGCCGCCTTCGCCGCGGACTCAGAACCAGCCTGATGGCATCGACCAGCTTCTCGAGCTTCTTCTTCGACACCTTCGCCGCCTGGGATCTTGGATCCAGCTCGGCTTCCCACAGCGCCTCGGCGGCGTAGATGTTCCCAAGGCCGGCGAGAACCGACTGATCCATCAGTGCCGGCTTGATGGGGATCTTTCGCTTCTTCAGGACTCCCGCGAGGTAGTCCGCGTCGAGAGTCGGATCGCTGGCTTCCTTGCCGAGTTTTGGAAGCGATGAGCTGCCTTCCTTGTCCAGAGTGATCGATGAGAGGGCGCGGCGATCGACCAGGGATATGCGCGTTCCGTCGTCGAGCTCGATGACGGCCCGGGCGAAGCGATCGAGCTCGTCACCGGTCGTTCCAATCTCCCAGTCACCGTTCATCCGGAAGTGGACGACGAGAGTATCGCCGCTATCGAGTCCAAGCAATTGATGCTTGCCGCGCCGCTCGATGGTTTGAATCCGCTTCCCTTTTGCGGCGCGGGCACGCGCTGGCGAAAGCTTGCGCTTGAGAGCGGGGTGGATGGCGCGGACCACAGAGATTGTCTTGCCCAGAGCAACGCGAGCGAGCTGGCGTGCCGCGCGCTCGACTTCCGGTAGCTCAGGCACAGCAGATGAGGCAGTGCATTCAATAATGTATCAGTGAGCACCATCCGATTGCCCGCCATTTGTACCGGGCTTAGTTTGCAGATGAGCGCACGAGAAATGCAGAACCCAAGCGCTCAGTGCTCACCCATGCCCGCCGTCGGGCACAGGCGCCGAAGGCAAGGGCGCACCGCACCAACTCAAGAAAAAAAAATGACGAAAACTACAAGCGTCCTGCTTATCCACGAAACTGACGCCGAAGCCGAAGCTATTGCTCGCGAGCTTCGCGCCTCCGGAATGGAAGTCACCCGGCTGGCCGCAGTAACGCGAGAGGCACTCGTGGCGGCGCTGGCCGAGACAAAGCCTGATGTCGTCCTCAGCGACTACTCCGCCGATAGGTTCAGCGCCTGCGAGGTGATGGACGTCCTCCGGTATGAGCGTCCGGAGACCGCCCTCATCGTTGTTGCCGAATCCGTGACTGGTCTGGCGGCCGTCTCGTGCCTCCGCGCCGGCGCCGAGGATATCGTTGTCAAAAAGAATCTGAAGCGACTTCCAGAGGCGATCGTCAAAGCGATGGAGAAGCGAGTCGCCCTCACCAAACTCACCAGCAGGCAAATCGAGGTGCTTCGCCTCGTCGCCGAGGGACATCGTACGCGACAGATCGCCGAGCGCTTGAAGCTCAGCGTGAAGACGGTTGAGAGCCATCGCGGCGAGGTGATGAAGAGGCTCGAAATGCACGATGTGGTGAGCCTCGTTCGCTACGCGCTTCGCGTCGGACTCATCCCGGCGGCCGCGTAAGTAGTTAGAACTGAAGAGCTTGGAAAAAAAACTCGCACTTGCGGGTTGCTCCAGCGCGTCTAGCTTAAACACCTGGCTAAGGCACGACGTCTCTTGCCCGACGAAATGGCGCAACAAAATCCTCGCTCTCTCAAGCACGAGTACGAGCTGTACGTAGAGAACGAGATCGAGAATTACAAAGAGTCCGTGTCGCGCTCCGCCATTCTAAAGATTGGCGATGAGGCAGCCGCGTCTCTGCGCGCCGGTGAGCAGTTCGCGATGGACGAACTACTGCTCTGGGCCGAAGTCGATCGCATCATCAGGAAACGTCTCCGCATTCCGTCGTACGACACGTGGCGGAGAAAACGTCTCAAGATGCTCGAGGAGTATCGTCGTCCAGAGCACTGGGGCATTCGACCCGATGGCGTGCTGGCGCGGGAGATCCATCCGCCGGCGGAATCAAAAGTGCTCGTCGCTGGTGGTGATATCGATCGCACCGCGCTCTATCTCGCGGCGCACGGCTGCGATGTGACGGCTGTCGATCGGGAGGTGCAGCCGCTGGAGCGAGTGATGAACGCCGCGCAGGAAGCGGGACTCGCCGACCGCATCCAGAGCTACGTCGCCGGCGTCGCCGACTGGTCGCCCGATGTCCAGCTGGGCGCGGTGGTATGCACGCCGGAGGCGTTTACCGGTCTGTCTCCGGAAGAGCGCGGACGCGCTTTCGGATTGTTGCAGGACGCCACGCGGGATGGAGGCGTCCATCTGGTCGGCACGATCGTTCGGGGCCGTCGCGGTATCTCGGTCGCCGAGCTTCGCCGGCAATACAAAGGGTGGTCGATCTCCATCGAGCAAGACTCAGGGACTTCGAAGAGCTTTCTCGCCAAGAAAATCGCCAGCTGACGCAGGCGCTACCCAGCGTCTGCCTCGCCACCCGGCTTCAATCCCAGAGACCGCCTCCCCGTGTCAAACAGACACTGGTGTCCTTTTGTGCAGTGTCATTATGCGACACTCTTGTCGGCTACAGAAGCGACGAAGAATCCCAACTCATTGATTAACAATAAGTTACCTGCTAACGTCCAGCGTGGCATGTCGGCTGCTTTCAGTAGCGGCGCGCCACGGTGTGGCCATCACATAGAGAGCGAGTAATGAAGAAGGATCGTAAGGAAATCAATTCGTCCGAGCCACTCGGAATCATCATATCGCGCGGAGACAAGACCGAACCGACGCCGGTTTTTTCAGCCTACATCTGGGGCCCGGTCCCGGAATCGGAGCAGGAAACCGCCAACCGCGCAGCATAGGCGTTCGCATAAGCCTCGCGAAGTCTGTGGAAAGCCCCGCGATTTCTCGCGGGGCTTTTTTTGTGCAGTTCCTCAGTGCCCAGCCGGGTACGGCGCTTGCCCCTTCCTCCCTTTGTGGAAGAGGCTGCCCCTAACTGGGAAGGCGAGCGGCATGCGCTTTTGTCGCAGCGAATCTCCGATATCGGACTGGAGATACGCGGCAGCCTGCTCGAGAAGCTCGTTAATCAGCTGTACGAAGAGCTCGCCGCCAAAGGGCTGGAGTTTCGTCCCCCGGTTTATCTGAGCGACCAGTGGGGATGCCCGGACGGGACGCCGCTGATCGGGGTCCCGTTCTATCTCGCCGACTCCCGCCTCTCCAGGATCGAGGAGGACTACTCTGCCGCCGTCGAAGGCGCCGAGGAGTCGATGCGGTATCTGCGACACGAGGCCGGTCACGCGTTCAACTACGCGTACCGCTTCTACGACCGCGCGGATTGGCGGAAGATGTTCGGCCCCTACTCTCGCCCTTATCGCGATCGATATCGCGCTGACCCTTTCTCCCGCGATTTCGTCCGCCACATCCTTGGCTGGTACGCGCAAAAGCATCCCGACGAAGACTTCGCCGAGACGTTTGCGGTTTGGCTCACACCCGGCCAGGATTGGAGCCGCACTTATGAAGGATGGGGAGCCTTGGCGAAGCTGGAGTACGTCGACAGGGTGATGAAGAAAATCGCCAAGCAGATTCCCAAGGTGCCGGAACCTTCAGACGACGACCTTCCCGTCGCCGCCATGCAGTACACCCTCGCCGATCACTACAAGGAGAGCGAGGAAAGCATCCCGATTCGTGATCCCCGCATCTTCGATGGCGATCTCAGGACGATTTTTGTGGCGGTCGCCCAGGCGCCGGGCGCCGCATCGGCCGCAGAATTCATTTCGACGCACAAGCGCGAGATCGTCACCCGCATCGCGTACTGGACCGGCGAGAATCCATCGGTGGTCCGACAATTCATCGATTTCCTCCTGCAGCGGGTCCGGGAGCTCGATCTCCGGCTCGGCGGACTCGAGGCGTCGACTCTCATCGAGCTGACGGCTTTCGGCACGGCGGTGATGATGAACTACCGGCACACCAACGCGATTGACGGCACAGACTCGGGCGGGGACTCGTGAAGATTACGGTTCTCCACAGCAAGGACGCCCTCGACCCGCCGGTCGACCCACTTCTCGACCAGCTGGACGCGGCCCTCGCCGGAAATGGACACACGACAAGACGAATCGCCGTCGATGACACGGTCCTGCCACTCATTACCCAGCTGAACGATCCGCCACCGGATCTCGTCTTCAACCTGGCCGAATCGTTTCGCGGGAAGAGCGCGCTCGAATCCAATGTGGCGGCGCTGCTCAATCTGATTGACCTGCGTTACACCGGATCGAGCCCGGCCGGTCTCATTCTGGCTGGCGACAAGACGCTGACAAAAAAAGTCCTGGCATTTCACGGCATCCAGAGCGCGAAGTTCGCCACGGTGTTTCGGGGGCAGCTGGATTGGGCCCATCAGATAAATTTTCCGCTGCTGGTGAAGCCGCCGCAGGAAGACGCATCGCTCGGCATCACGCAGAAGTCGGTAGTCAACGATGTAAAGGAGCTTCTCGACGTCATCAGCAGCACCCAGCAGGAGTATCAGTCGCCAGTGCTGGTCGAGGAGTTCATCGACGGCCGGGAGTTCTACGTTGGAGTGATCGGCAACAGCAAGGTAGAAGCGCTGCCCATCATCGAGCTCGACTTCTCGAAGTTCCCCGAGGGACTTCCCAAGATCGCCAGCTGGGAAGCGAAATGGGGCGACGACGGCGATGAGAAGGGCGCGCAATTCGAGGGCACCAAGTCGATTTTCCCGACCGACCTCTCCGAGGATCTCACCCAGAAGATCCAGCAGGTGGCGATTGATTCGTTCCAGGCCCTGCGGTTGCGCGACTATGCGCGCGTCGATTTACGGGTGACACCGGCGGGCGAAGTCTACGTCATCGAGGCAAACCCGAACTGCTATCTCGAGCAGAACAGCGAGTTCGCCCGGGCGGCGCAAAAGTCGGGGCTCGAATACCCGGCCCTGATCGCTCGCATCGTTGACCTGGCGAGCGCGCGCTATTCCCGATGATCGCCTTCGGACAAAAAAAAGCCGGCGAAGTCGCCGGCTTTTTGGTTGGCGCGAAAATTAGCGTCGTGCTCGCCTGGTCTTGCGGACTGCTTTGCGGACCGTTCTGCGGACGGCGCGACCCACTTTACGGGCGGCTCGATTCCGGGCGCGGGTCCGTGCTCCCTTGCGCGCCGCCGCGCTCCGTGCCGCCTTGCTGCGTCCGCGTGACCCGCCCGTTTTCTTTCTCGCTGCTGCCATTTGTCACTCCACGATGAAGTAAAAACGCTCGCCAACTCCTGATTGATTCGGCGATTGCTGCATCGCGTCTCGACCGACCGCGAGTTACCAAGGAGCTCCCTGCGACGACGGACGAACAATGGACATCGGGAAGTCGTCGTGAAGCACGCATGCAAGAGATGTGCGTGCAACGAGTGAAATCAACGATTTGCCCGTCACTCATTACCTTTGGTCTAGAACTTTTTTCAACGCGTTCTTCACCGCGAGTCGCGTCGAACATTCGAATTGACTGGACCACGTCACTTACAAAAGCGGCTCGCAATTAGCAGTTTGAATTTCCGCGAACCGACAATCGACAATCAACGGAGCAGTCGCTCGTGAAAGCGCTCGTGAAGGAATCCGCGGCACCCGGTTTCAAGCTGAAGGATGTCGAGGAGCCGAGGATCCGTGAGGACGAGGTTCTCATACGAGTGCGTCGCGCCGGGGTCTGCGGCACGGACGTTCACATTTACGACTGGGACGCGTGGGCAAAGGGCAGGTGCAAGCCGCCGTTCGTCGTGGGACACGAGTTCGCCGGCGACGTCGTCCAGGTCGGCCGCCTCGTCACCGACGTAAAGGAGGGCGACCGCGTCACCGCCGAGGGCCACATCGTCGATGGACGCTGCCTTCTCTGTAGAACCGGCAACGCTCACGTCTGTCCCTTCACGAAAATCATCGGTGTCGATCGAGATGGCTGCTTCGCCGAGTACATCTCGATGCCGGCTACCAACGTCTGGCACCTCGACGACGAGATCTCCTACGATGTGGGCGGAATCCATGATCCGATGGGCAACGCGTTCCACACCGTGCTCACCGCGGACATTCCCGGCGCGGTGGTTCTCATTACGGGCTGTGGTCCGATCGGCATCTTCGCGGTGGGAATCTGCCGCGCCGCAGGCGCATCGCAGATCATCGCCACTGACGTCAACGACACGCGGCTCGCGCTCGCGAAGCAGATGGGCGCCAATCACACGGTTCATCCCGAGGATGCGGCGAAGATCGTGAAGGATGCGACCGATGGTCTTGGCGCCGACGTCGTTCTGGAGATGTCCGGCGTACCAGCCGCGATACACCAGGCGTTCGCGCTGGTGCGCGTCGGCGGACGCGTTCAGATGCTTGGCATTCCCTCGAAGAAGGTCGACTTTGATCTGGCTACCGAAGTGATCTTCAAGGGCTTAACCATCTACGGCGTGGTCGGCCGGAGGATGTACGAGACCTGGCACCAGATGACGCGCTTCCTTCGATCGGGCGAGTTCGATCCCGCTCCGGTGATCACCCATCGATTCCCATTAGCCGACGCCGACGCGGCGATCACCGCGATCAAGTCGGGTGAAGCAGGCAAGGTCATTTTCGAGGTCGCCTGAACCATGAATGACAGAGAGGCAGCTGTGGCGCTGAATACCAACTTCGATTCCGAGCTGCGGAGCGCAATCGAGAAACTCAAGCAGGATCGCGTCTATAAGCGCCTCAATTACCTCGCATCGCCTCAGGACGCGCGGGTCCAGATGGAAGGGCGCGGAGAGGTGGTGATCCTTTCCTCCAACAATTACCTGGGACTGTGCAGCGACCCGGCAGTAGTCGCGGCGGGGATCGAGGGCCTCAAGGAGTTTGGCGCCGGCACCGGAAGCGTTCGCTTCATCTGCGGGACGTTCGCCATCCATCGCGATCTCGAGAAGGCCATCGCCGACCTCGTTGGGACCGAGGCCTCACTGAGCTACGTTTCGGCGTGGAACGCGAACGAGGGTCTGACAGCGACGATCGTCGAACAGAACGATTTCGTCGTGTCCGACGCGCTCAACCACGCCTCGATCATCGATTCGATCAGACTGGCGAAGGCAATCACCAAGTGCACTACTGCGGTATACCAGCACTCCGATCTCGACGACCTTCGATCGAAACTTGAAAGCGCGAAGTCGGCGCGGCGGCGGATCATCTGGACGGACGGCGTCTTCTCGATGGAAGGAAGCATCGCCAAGCTTCCGGACATCCTGCAGATCGCCCGGGATCACGACGCGATTGTGGCGGTCGATGATTCTCACGGCACCGGCGTGCTGGGCGAGACCGGCCGCGGAACGGCCGAGCATTTCGGAGTGCTGGGCGAGGTCGACATCATCACCTCGACCCTGGGCAAGGCGCTGGGAGGGGCAGCGGGCGGGTTTGTGGCCGGGCCAGCGTCGCTCTGCGACATGCTGACCCAGCGATCACGTCCCCAGCTCTTCTCCAACGCACTGCCCCCCACCGTGGCGGCCAGCGCGCTGGGAGCGATAAAGCAGCTGGAACACCACCCGGAGCTGGTCGACAAGCTTCGCGAGAACACCCGGTATTTCCGTGGCGCTATCGCCGAGGCGGGGTTCAAACCGCTACCTGGAGAGACCCCGATCGTCCCCATAATCGTGGGGGAGACGGCCACTGCCATCAAAATGAGTGACATGTTGCTGGATGAAGGCGTCTTTGTGACGGGATTCGGCTTTCCGGTCGTTCCCCAAGGGCAAGCTCGCGTGCGCTGTCAGCTGAGTGCTGCCCATTCACGCGACGATCTGGACCAGGCCATCGCGGCCTTCAAGACCGTCGGGACGAAGCTTAGCATTATTTAGGGGACGCCTTCATGGAGAAGTACAGAGCAGTCGTACTGGCGTTTGTCGCCACGATAGTGGGTTCCGCGAGCGCGCACGCACAGGCAAACCGGGACTTTGACAACTCATGGTTCTGGGGTTTCAAGACCGGAATCAACACCTTCGCGGTGCCCGGCCACGGCAACACGGCGACGCCCGATTTCGGCATCGACTGGGTCATTACGAGGACCCACGGCGGCCTTTACGTATCGGCCAACCAGTCGATTTTCGAGAAGGATCTCGAGTTCTTCGATGCGAGCTCCAACAGCGGTCAGCGCACAGTGCGCGTGAACGACATGCGCCGGATCAGTGTCGGCGCCCTGGCCTTCCCTCACCACTTTGGCGCGATCACGCCTTACGCCGGACTCGGGTACGCAATCACCGTTCTGGGAAATGCCCGGGTTTTCGTAGACAGTGTCAACACGTTTCCGAGCAATGCCTTCCTCGACGAGGTCGAGAACGAGCGCAGCCGGGCGTCGATATTGGCACTGGGTGGCGTTCAGATGCAGAGCAAGCGCCTGGCGCTCTTCGGTCAGTACACGATCCTTCCGAGCAACAGCACGTTCCTTTTCAGAAGCGTTCTTTCATTCATCGAATTCGGAGTTCGACTGAACTTTGGAAGCTCCATCGAGCGGGAATAGCAGCTCTAGGCGCACCCGGTTGATTGGATAGCGGCCCCGAAAGGGGCCGCTTTTTTACGCCGAGACTTTCCCTTTCGAGACGTACTCATTTCCACGGATGATCCAACGCAGCGGCCAGTCGGCGCACTTGGTGATTCCGATCCGCGGCGTCACCTCGACCTGCACGTCGGACACGTGCCGTCCCTCGCGAATCACGAGCGGCTTGCGCTGCATCGGCTTCCCAGTCAATGCACCGGTGATTCCGAGCGCCTGACATAGCTTCCCCGGCCCGTTCGTGAGATTCACGTCACTCCGGGTCCGCGGCCGTCGCTTCCGCATCAATGAAATACCATCGAGCGGCTCCAGCGCACGCACCAGTACCGCACTGGGCGAGCCTTCCGCGCGAGTGACGGCGTTGAAGCACCAGTACATCCCATAGATGAAATAGACGTAGGAGATACCCGGGGCGCCGTAGAGGTGCTCGGTGCGTGCCGTACGGCCGACGGCGGCGTGACAGGCCAGATCGTGCTCGCCCAGGTATGCCTCGGTTTCGACGATGATTCCGCTGGCGGTACCGTCCTCTGTCTCACACTCGAGAACGGTACCCAACAGCTCGCGAGCGACTACTTCGGTCTCGCGATCGTAGAAACTTCGCGGGAGAACCCGCCCCACTACTCCGTCGCGGTCTTGCTGCGACTCTTGCGGCCCCCGCGCTTCGCGGCGGGCTTGTCGCCTTCATCACCAGAGGCCGCGGCCGTCTTACGGGCGCGGCGTGGCTTCGACTCGCTTGACGCCGCGCGCTTGCGCGTGCTGCGGGGCTTCGCTTCCGGCTCCGACAGCGCGTCCTCACCGGTGAGCGGGAGGCCCGAAACAGATTCCTCGACCACCGGAGGCGGTGCGGGCCTGGATGTCTCGACCACCCCGATCGACAAGAGATTGGCCGGAACGATTCCCACGCGGGCGCCGATCGGTCCGCGCCCGCGGCCACGTGCGGGGGCGCTACGCGCGCCCATACCCGTCGGAGTACTCGGGGGCGTTACCAGGGCTGGTTTCGCCGGCTCGCTGGCGGCTAGCTGGTCGGCTACCGGCGCAGCCGCGGCGGCTGGTGCAACCTCGTAGTCCGAGCCGCGACGACGCAGATCGATGAGGTCGGCATCGTGCGCATCCTGGAGAATGCGGATGAAGTTCCGCTCGCTCAGGCTCTCGCTGTCGCGTCCGAGCAGAGCGCGCGCGGCAGTGCGGGCTTCGCTGGCGCGGACCGGT